>JARKOK010000100.1 GCA_029975765.1 Aggregatilineales bacterium | reverse complement strand
GGCGTTATATTCAACGTATCCTGAAACGCTGGGAGACGGAAGGGAAGAGCCGTGAACCCGTTGGACGACATGCTGAACAGGATGGGCAAAGCTATGTCAGTGGGGAATTCTCCAAATTCATCAAACACTGACGATCCGGGTCTGTGTCCTATCTGTGGTGGCGAGGCGATTTGCCAGGGCTTAGGCGTGATTCGTTATGATGTGCCGGTAGACGACCCGCGTTTTGGCAAGCTGTTCCGCTGTCCCAACAATCCGGTCGAAAAAGATATTGATCGCCAGGAACGCCTGCGCCGCTTGAGCAATCTGGATGTTTATGCTGACAAATCGTTTGATAATTTTGCGATTGACCCGGCGATGTTTACGCCGTCCGAAGCGCACTCCCTGAATATGGCGCTGCGGGTCGCTCAGGAATTTGCCCGGCAGCCGGATGGCTGGCTGCTGCTGGAAGGGGGTTACGGCTGTGGCAAAACACACCTTGCGGCGGCCATCGGCAGCGCGCGGCTGAAGCAGGGCGATATGGTGCTGTTCGTCACGGTGCCGGATTTACTTGACCATCTTCGCAGCACCTACGGCCCGTCATCGGAAACGGCCTACGACGATATGTTTGACCGGGTGCGGAATGTGGCGCTGCTGGTGCTGGATGATATGGGCGCGGAGAATGCCAGCGCGTGGGCGCAGGAAAAGCTGTTTCAACTGCTGAACTACCGTTATAGCCGCCGCCTGCCGACCGTCGTCACCACCAACGTTGAACTCGATGCGCTAGACCCCCGCGTTCGCAGCCGGCTGCTGGATCAAAGCCTGATTCACCGGGTGAAAATCACCGCGCCGGATTACCGGTCGTCCATCCAGAACCGCCGCGATCAACTGCTGTCCACGCTCAGTCTGTATCAGGAGCAGACATTTGATACCTTCGACACCCGGCGAAAGCTGACGCCGGAGGAACGCCGCAATCTGGAACTGGCGCTGGAAATCGCCGTATCCTACGCGCACCGCCCGCAGGACTGGCTGGTGCTGCTGGGGCCATACGGCAGCGGCAAAACGCATCTGGCCGCCGCGATTGCCCATTACCAGCAGCAGCAGGGGAATGAAGTGATGTTCATTACCGTGCCGGATTTGCTGGATTACCTGCGGCTGGCGTTTAATCCCAGCGCGCCGGTCAGCTTCGATCACCGGTTCCAGTTGGTGCGGAACGCCGCTTTTCTGGTGCTGGATGATCTGGGTACCGAGAATTCCAGCGCCTGGGCGAAAGAGAAGCTGTTTCAGATTATGGATTACCGTTATGTGGCGCGGCTGCCCACTGTCATCACGACGGCCAAAAGGCTGGAAGACCTTGACGGTCGTATTCGCAGCCGCCTGATTGACGAACGGCGCTGCACGACGGTGGCGATTGTCGCACCCGGTTATCCGCTGCGTATGAAACGCGATTGACAGCCACCCCGCAGGAGGCGCGGTGTTTCCTCTATCCATCACTCCCTACGAGCGCCGCTATTTGCAGCGTGTACGCGACCTGCTGTTTCACAACCAGCTGGTGCATACGCATCTGGACTGGCATGAAACCGACCAGTGGCTCGACATGCAGACCGCGCCGATGCGGCTGGCGTGGTATAAAGGGCGGCTGATCGGCGCGCTGGGGGTGTCCGCGCCGCTTAATCGAACATGCTGGGTGCGGCTGGCGGTCGTGCAGGATCATGCCGATCACCTGCACGTTCTGCACGCGCTGTGGGACGATCTGGCGCTTGAACTCCGCAGCCGGTTTGTCGAGTCGGTGGCGCTGCTGGCGATGCGTGACTGGATACTGCGGTATGTGCCGCAGCTTGGTTTCCAGTACATGGAGGACATTATCACGCTGGAACGGGCGGGCGCTAATCTGCCGCCGCCGCGTCCGAATCATCTGGTGATTCGTTCAGCCGAAGTGAGTGATCTGGAAGCGATGGCCGGTGTGGATAACGCGGCCTTCGACCCGCCCTGGCAGCTTTCGCTGGATGAACTACGGCAGGCGCACCGGATTTCCGCCAGTTGCACGGTGGGTTTATTGGATAATATGGTCGTCGCTTACCAGTTGACCACGCTCTATTTTGACGGCGCGCATCTGGCGCGGCTGGCCGTGCTGCCGCAGATGCAGGGACTGGGGCTGGGCGGCGCGCTGCTGGGCGATGTATTGCAGCGGTTCTTCCGCCGGGGCGTGTACACGATGACCCTCAACACGCAGTCCAGTAACACCCGGTCGCGGCGGCTGTACGCCCACTATGACTTTAAACCCAACGGCTACGATCTGCCGTACTGGGTGGTCAGGCTTTGATGGTTGATCAGGCTGTAGGAACATGCCTACGCCACACTATTCCAGGACGGATTTATGCCTTTTATCTATCATGAAGACGATGGCGATATGGACGACCTGGCCGGGCGGCAGGTCAGCCTGATTGGTTATGGTCACCTGGGACGACCGATGGCGCTGAACCTGCGTGACAGCGGCGTTGCGGTGGTAGTCGGCACACGCGGTGAGGACAGCCGGGAGCAGGCGCGGGCTGATGGATTTGAGGCGACGACGATTGAAGATGCTGTTCGGCGCGGGCAGATCATCTTCATGCTGCTGCCGGACGAAGTGATGCCGCCGTTTTATCTGGAACAGGTATCGCCCTATCTCCAGCGTGACGACATGCTGGTGTTTGGCAGCGCCTACAATATTGCCTTTGGTTTTATCGAAGCGCCGGCTTTTGTGGATGTGGGGCTGCTGGCGCCGCGCCTGACCGGAGCCGCCGTGCGGGAACGTTATGCCAGCGGCGCGGGTTATTGCAGTTTTGTGTCTATCGGGCAGGATGCCAGCGGCCAGGCCTGGCGGCGGCTGTTGGGACTGGCGCGGGCCGCCGGGGCGCTGCGCGGCGGCGCGATTGAAGTCAGCTTCGAGCAGGAAACCGAACTTGACCTGTTTGCGCAGCAGGTGGTGATGCCGATTATGCAGCACGTGATTCAGAAAGCCGCGCAGTTACTGATCAGCCGGGGCTACCCGCCCGAAGCGGTATTAACGGAGTTATACTTGTCCGGCGAATTTGCTCATTATTTACAACAGGCGGAACAGGTCGGGCTGCTGCCGGCGCTCAAACAGACCTCGCTGACCAGCCAGTATGGCACATTCAGCCGGTTAGACCGGTTTAACGATTTGAAGCTCGAACGTCTGATGGAAGTCACCCTGGATGAGATTCACAATGGGCGTTTTGCTCAGGAATGGGTGAAGGAAGCCGCCGATGGCTACCGCCGCCTGAATCATCTGGCAAAAAGCCAGGAAGACCTGGAATTGTTCGAACTGGAACAGCAGGCGCTCGATTTGCTTGGACGTTCGGACGAGTTTAGCGGATAATAAAAGTACGCTGAAATCGGAGGGTTTATATGAGCCAGACACCGGATACGGACCATATTATTCAGTTAATTAATAATCTGGATGATGTCAATTCCGATAAACGTGAAGCGGCGGCTGTTGAGATTCTGGAAATTGGAGAGCCGGCACTGGACTCGCTGATCGCTGCCCTGAACGCTCCCAGCTGGCGCGTCCGGTATTATGCGGCGTGGGCGCTGGGGCAGATCGGCCACGCGCGCGCCGTCGAGCCGCTGATTCATGCCCTGCTGCATGATGAAAATACGACCGTGCAGGATTGGGCGGCCTCTGCTCTGGGTGAAATCGGCGATGTGCGCGCCGTCGAACCCCTGATTGCGGCGCTGCAAAATCCGGCTTCGGGGGTGCGCCGCAACTCGGCGCTGGCGCTGGGCTACATGCGTGAGGCGCGGGCGGTTGATCCACTGCTTTTGCTGCTGAAAGACTCCGACCCATTGGTACGCAGCAGTGCCGCGTCGGCACTGGGTCGGATTGGCGAGCCGCGCGCGATTGAAGCCCTGCTGGCCGCGCTGGCCGATGAAGACGACTGGGCGCGGGGCAGCGTCGCCAGCGCGCTGGGGGCGTTAGGCGCGACTCGCGCTGCCGAGGCGCTGATCAAGCTGCTTGACCAGGACGGCCAGTGGTCGCGTTACAACGCTGCCTGGGCGCTGGGGCAGTTGGGTGACAAACGCGCCGTAGCCGCGCTGATCCGCGCATCGGAAGCGAAGGACGCTTTTCTAAAGCGCCGCGCGACCGAAGCCCTGGCGCGATTAGGGTATTAATGCCGCGACCGGCATGGGGCGCGGCTTCACCTTCGGTCAGTTTTAGCCGATTCGTTCGACTTCCGGGAACCGGGCCAGCGCCGCAAAAAACAGGTCCCGGTAGGTGTTGGCGTCCGCCTCGGTTTCGCCTTCGAACCGGAGGCTCAGGACCGGTTCGGTATTGCTGGCGCGCAGCAGACCCCAGCCGTTGGCGAACCGGATGCGAATCCCATCCACATCCACCAGCTCACCCTGTCCGGCCAGCGTTGTTTTGACACCGTGAATGACTCGTTCTTTGGCCTCGTCCGGGCAGTGTGGGCGGTATTCGGGTGTGCTGACCAGCGTCGGGATGCTGGTGTTCAGCGCCGAAAGCGGCTGGTCGCTGGCAGCCAGCAGTTGCAGCAGCCGCCCGGCTACGAAGTAGGCATCGTCGTAGCCGTAATAATCTTCCCCCATGAAGATATGCCCGCTCATTTCGCCGCCCAGCGGCGCGCCGATTTCAGCCATTTTTGCCTTAATCAGGGAATGCCCGCTGATCCACATTACCGGTTGGCCGCCGCCGCGCGCCACTTCATCAAATAACACCTGGCTGCACAATACATCTGCCACCACCGCCGCGCCGGGCTGCCGCGCCAGCAGATCGCGCGCCAGCAGTGCCAGCACGCGGTCGGCGACGATAATATTCCCCTGTTCATCCACCACACCCACGCGGTCGGCGTCGCCATCAAAGGCCAGCCCGATGTCTGCACCCACTTCGCGCACGCGCCGGCACAGGTCTTGCAGATTCCGGGGCTGCTGGGGGTCAGGCTGGTGGTGCGGATAGCGCCCGTCCGGTTCGATATACAGTCCGTCCAGCAGATTGTGGCCCCAGGCTTTTAACAGCGGCGGCGCGAACAACCCGCCTGTGCCATTGCCGGCGTCAATCACCACATTGAGCGGGCGTGCCATGCTGAGCCGGTGGGCGAGATCGTGTGTGTAGCGGCTGTAGGCCGTTTCGTCCTGTGTGAGGCTGCCCGCGCCATAGGCCAGATCACCGCTTTCGATGAACTGCCGCAGGTGTTGAATCTGGTCGCCGTACAGATTGCGCCCGCCAACACTGAGTTTAAAACCGTTCTGCTCTGGCGGCAGATGGCTGCCCGTGACCATCAGCCCGCCAGCATCACCGCGCTGGATGGCGTGCCAGTATACCAGCGGCGTGGATACCAGCCCGATGTCCACCACGTCGCAGCCGCTGGCTGCCGCCCCCTCGGCAGCGGCCTGGGCCAGTTCAAATGATGAATTTCGATTGTCCCGCCCAATGACGAACAGCCGTTTGCCTTCGATCCGCTGCAAGTAAGTGCCGGCGGCCTGCCCGATCAGCCGCGCCGCCGCCGGCGTGACTGCCGCTTTTTCCCCCTCGGCTGCGCCGCGTATATCATACTTTTTGAAAATGCCCGCGCTGATGGCCGTCATGCGTCACCTTCCACCATGCCCAGAACCTGTTTCACGTAGACGCGGATACCTTCCGGCACGTCTTTATGCACATGCGTTCCCGGCCCAACCTGCGCTTTTTCGCCGATTTTCACACCCGGCATGGTCATCACATCCACCCCTAGGAAGGCATCACGCCCGATGATCGCGCCCAGCTTGTCGCGCCCGGTATTAAACTTCTGGCCTTTCACCACGCTGGATACCGGCCCTTTATCAATACGAAGATTGGCCGTCGTACATCCGGCGGAGAAGTTCACGCCCGGCGCAAACACCGAATCCAGTACACGGCAGGCGTGCATGGCGCAGTGGTCGGCAACGTAGCTGCGCGCCACTTCGGTTGTGAAGCCGACTTCGCAGTGATTGAGCACCATTGAGTTTCGTACCAGTGAATTGTTGCCGATAATCGTATCCGCGCCGATATAGGCCGGCCCGACCACTGCCGCGCCGGGGAAAATCTTCACCCGTTCGCCGATAAACACATCTCCGACCAAGGTGGCCGTCCTGGCGACGAAGGCGCTTTCGGCCACCATCTGTCCCGAAATCTGCGACAGGTAGTAATTCATCACATCCAGCACGTGCCAGGGAAATTTCAGCGCGCTCCAGTGGCCGGTGTACGGCACGACCTGGAACACCAGCGTTTTCATCAGCGCGTCCATCGCGCGTTCGTAATGGTCATCGGTCGGCACATCGCGGGCGTATTCGGCGCGGATAGCATCAAACAGAACCCCGGCGCTGCTGTGAATGTGCGCGACGATGCTGACCAGATTGCTGGGGCGGTTTTCGGGCGCGGGTTTCTCGATCATGCCGGTAATGCGTCCGTCGCCGGTCACGATCAGATAGCCGCCGGGGAAATAGGTCTCGGTGGCGTAGCCGGCCAGATAGGAAGCGCCGGGATTCGTCTGGTAAGCGGTCAGCAGGTTCAGGTGCAGGCTGTCATCCACGACATCGTGAACCTGATTGATATAGACCGGCGTTTGCGTGCGCCCGGCCAGCAGCGGCTCGGCGCGCAGGATGGCATCGCCCATGCCGCGTGGTTCGGGCTGCACGGCCACCTGTACGGCCATCGCGCTCATTTGCCCGGCCAGCGTCCTGATATCCGCCTCGTTTTCCGGGTTGGCAATAATGATGGCTTCCGTAAAACCCAGCGCGCGGTAACGCTGTAACTGGCTGATCAGCAGCGGCTGAGTACCGAAGCGCATCAGCGACTTTTCCCGCAGCGGCCACATCCGTGACGACGCCCCACCCGCCAGGATAATCAGAACCGGGGTTTGACTCATACAATCCTCCTGTTATGTGTTCGCTGTCCATTTTAACAAACCTCGGCCTTTAGTCGCATGGCAACTTCACCCGGCGTGGGTATAATTCAAATCAAACATATCGTCCGGGGATCAACAACCCCGGCATGATAGGATAAAGCGATGAGCGCGACTTTTTTGACCAATTTTATGCGGTTGGCGCTGGCCGTCACTGGCGCGGAGCGGGGCATGGCGGCTGACGGCAGTCTGTCTATCGTGGCAACCGCCAATCTGGAACAGGCTGATGTGCTGTCAACGCAGTTTATTGGTATTGAGGTTATCCGGCAGGCGTTGGACAGCGGCGAGCCGATCATCACCAATAACGCGGTCAGCGATCCGCGCCGCGCCCCCGTGACCAACACCAACTTCAGTAATTTGCGGGTGGTGGTGGTTATTCCGGTGGAAGAACTGGGCGCGGTTTATCTTGACCAGCATATTCGTAAAGGGGTGATTCGCAAGGAGATCGTTGACCGCCTGTGGCTGCTGGGCGGGCGAGTATTTGACTCTGGAGAGATGAACCACTCCGAAGCTGAACTGCAAGCCCTGTATGAGCAGATGAACGACGCTGTTTAGGAATTACCCCTGGAGCTGTGGCACGGTTTTGGGCTGTGGGATTGACTTGAGAATGTCATCAATCAGGTTGGCCGTGCGTTTGCTGTACAGCCAGACCATACCCGGCTTCACATCAGCGCCGCAGATGACCGCCAGCGATACGGTATACGGCGCGCTGAATTCAATGATGTACACGCCGTTGCTGTCGCCCTCGAAGTAAGTGGAATGGAACTTCGTTTCTTCCAGAATGCTGGCTAACGACCGCTGCGCTCCGTGATCAATACTGAGCGCCTGCGTCAGCAGTTGCAGATCATAATCTTCCAGCGTGCCTGCCGCGCCAACCATGTTGCCATCACTGTCTACCAGCCCCACAAACCGCGCCTTGACATGCCCCAGCAGCCGGCTCAGTTCCCAGTTAATGCGTTTAAACTGCTGGCGGCCCAGCACCAGCGCCGCCGGACGGGTGCGCGGGTCGAGCCGCTTGGCACGGTCGGCACTTTCTTTCTGAAGTTTGGGCTGTTCCACATTTTCCGTCTGCCGCAGTTCGGCGCGGCGGATTTCAAGTTGGCGCTCGATCTGCATCAGCACAAAGGTCATGTTCAGCGGTTTGTACAGGTAATCTACGGCGCCAAGCCGGTAAACGGCCACCGCGCTCTTGGCCGACAGATCATCGTCAATCACAATCACGCGGGATTTGGGCCGCAGCCCACCGACGACCGCCAGCAGATCCATGCCGCTCAAATCCGGCAGTTCGGCCTCGGTCACGATCAGGTCAAAATCGGTCAGCAGGATTTCCGTCAGCGCGTCTTCAAATGTTCCCGCCTGATTCACGGCGTAACCGCCAACTGACTCCAGGGTGTCGGTCAGCGACAGACGCAGGGTTTCATCTTTCGCAACGATCAGTATCCGTTCCTGGCGGCGCGTATTTGCAGTCGACATCAGTCGTTCCCCTCAGCGGCAACCTCGTCACTGAGATAAGTTGCCATAATCACCGGCAGCGCGACAATCTGAATTAATTGTTCCTTATGACTGATAATACCATGAATAATTTTGGCCGATGTGCGTGTTTTTTCTACCGCCGGGATGTATTCTACCTGCTGCACTTCATCTACTACCAGGCCGACCAGTTTGTCCGCATGGCTGGCAACGATAAACAGCGTCGCGCTGGTCACGGGGGCAGCGGGCTGATGAAACACCAATCGTAAGTCAAGCAGGGGCAAAATCTGTCCCCGCCGGTTGACCACACCCAGCAGTTCCGGGCGCGCGTCCGGCACGATGGTTCGCTCCACCATCGCGGCAACTTCTACCACGTCGTCAATCGGCAGCGCGTAAACCTGCGCGCCGAGACTGAACGTGAGAATCGCTTCGAGTGAATCCTTAGCTGCCGAGGTCTTCTTCAGCATCGCTTGTATCCGAACTGCTGCGCCACATAATCATGATGACGGTGGGCGGCGCATCGCCTTCAATCAAAATCTCGTCTACCAGATCGCCCAGTTTCGAGCGCAGCGCGATCAAAACATTGTGGGCGGATACCCCTGACAGCCAGGGCATGGTGATCGAAACCTGCACGCCCTTCTGATTGCTGTTCACGACTCCGCTGAAGTGAACCACGTGCAGGTCACCGGTCTTGAGCACCAGCTCGGCCAGCGTGGCGGCGGCGCTGGCAAGCTGCGCCTGATGCGCCGGAGTAAAGCCCAGCAGTCCGGCGGCACGCCGCGCCGTATTGCGGACGATCATGATGTCCATCGCGTTTTCAATCTGGACGGACATCACTGGCGGTTGTAGGCTGTAAGGCCCTTTCGGTCGCGTCATGAGCTATTCCAGCAGTCCTAGTTCTGTCAGCGTATTGACAAGATGCTCGGTGGCAAAAATATCCTTCGGGATGTAATCGTCCGCCCCGGCCTGCAAGCCTGACAGGGTGGCCTGCGCTCCGTCTTTTTCGGTCAGCATAATCACCGGGATAGACTGCGTTTCCGGCGAGCGTTTGAGCCGGCGGCACACCTGGAAGCCGTCCATCGTGGGCAGTTTGACATCCAGGACGATCAACGCCGGGCGCTGTTCCAGGGCGGCGCGCAGCCCATCAGGGCCATCATACGCGACCCGTACCTGCAAACCCAGGCTTTCCAGCGTGGCTTTGATCTGCGCGGCCTGGGTTTTACTGTCTTCAATCAGCAGCACATCTGCGGCCATAGTTCGTCAGCGGCGGCTGTGCTTCCGCAAACCATCCAGCCGCTCCGCTCTCCTTTCCCTCATAGCATTATAGTATAGTTCGGCGCTTTCAATTCTACCGCCAAATACCTGTGAATACCCCCTAACCGTTTGGCTGTCCTGCCAGCCGGAGTACGGCTTCTGGCAGTCGCTCAAGCGGCAGCACCTGTTCCACGCCGCCGCGCTCGATGGCGGCAGCGGGCATCCCGAATACGGTACAGCTTGTTTTATCCTGCGCGAAGGTGCGCGCCCCGGCGCGGCGCATCGTCAGCAGACCGGCGGCGCCGTCGTCCCCCATGCCGGTCAAAATCACACCAACCGCCGCCGCGCCGCAGCAGGCCGCTACCGACTCAAACAGGACATCAACGGATGGCTGGTAACGGTACTTGCCCGGTTCAGTCACCAGTTTTGACACAAGCGTTTGTCCCTGGCGGATCACCACCACATGCGCGTTACCCGGTGCCAGGTAGACGACTCCCGGTCTGAGGCTGCGCTGCTGCCCGGCAATATCCACCGCCAGCGGTGACACTTTGTTGAGCCAGCGCGCCAGCCCGGAGATGAACTCATCCGGCATGTGCTGCACGATAACCACCGGCAGCGGCAGCCCGGCTGGCAGACCGCCCAGCAGCGTGCTTAACGCGCTTGGCCCGCCCGCGCTGGCGCCGATTGCCAGTATTTCCGGCGTAGTCGCGGGCCGGGGCAGACCGCCGGGCAGCACCACGCTGTTCTGGCCGGGCGGGCGTTCCCACCGCCGGATGACCCGCACATTTGCCATCGCCGCCAGCGTGTGGCCTAACTGGCGCTGTTGGGCGGTGAAGTTCGGCGACTGCCGCGCGGGTGGTTTCTCCACAACGGCGACCGCCCCCGCCTGCAGGGCGCGAAACGACAGATCAATATCATCGTCCAGCAGGCCGCTTACGACCACGATGGGAGTAGGGCAGGCGGCCATGATCTGGCGAGTTGCTTCCAGACCGTCCATCAGGGGCATCCGAATGTCCATCGAAATCACATCCGGTCGCAGGCTTTGCGCCAGTTCCACAACCTCGCGGCCATCCCGCGCTTCTCCCACGACCTTCAGGCCGGGAGTATCATTAATCAACCGCGCCAGGTGATGCCTCACGGTCGGGCTGTCTTCGGCCAGCAGCACGCGCACCACATCCTCCGCCATTACTGCTTAACCTTCAATCGAGCCATTGGACAAGTGGACATCCTGTTACCTGTGCTTCGCGTCAAAACCGGCATTGGATACCTGCTTAAACCACCGCCTGAATCATCCGCAGCAGTTCTCCCTGATCAAACTGGGACTTCACCAGGTAAGCGTCGGCGCCTGCTTTCAGGCCGGCCTCGCGTTGCTCCGGTTTCGCCAGCGACGTGAGCAAGATCACCGGTAACTGCTGGGTATGAGGGGTGTCCTTGATGCGCCGGGTCAGTTCCAGGCCGTTCATATTAGGCATTTCCACATCGGCAATCACCACATCAAATGCCATCTCGTTTAAGATGCCCCAGGCTTCTACCCCGTCAATCGCCACGCTGACATCGAAACCGGCGGTTTCCAGGATGTGTTTTTCCAGCGTGCGGGTGGTGATCGAATCGTCCACCACCAGCACCCGCAGCCGCCCGCGCGTGATTTCCGGCTGCGCGCCGCCGTCGCTGAAACGGTGCCGCGCGCTGGGCAGGCTGCTGCCGGTCGCGCCGCGAATCAGTTCGTTGGCATCCAGCACGATGATAACGTCGCCCGTGCCCAGCAGCGCCGCGCCGGAAATATACCGCGCCTGTTCGATCTCGCGTCCCAATGGCTTCAGCACCAGTTCCTGCTCGCTGAACATCTCGTCTACCTCAAACGCGATGCTGCGTTCGCCGGCGGTCAGCGCCAGCAGCGTGATTTCGTCCCCCTCTGCCGGAGATGGGGGGATGCCTAATAGCGCGTGCAGCGGAATCAGCGGCATCGGCTGATCCTGTATCTGCACCATGTCATGCCCTTCGGCGGTGAAAATCTGGTCGCGCCCGATAGTCAGCATCCGCGATACACGGGTCGAGGGTACGGCAAAGTCCTGTTCCCCCACCCGCAGCAGCACGCAGCTCATCCGGGTGAGCGACAGCGGTACGCTCAGGTTGAAGGTTGTGCCCTTGCCATTGGCGCTTTGCACACCTACGCGCCCGCGCAGGCTTTCCACGCGGGTGCGCACGATGTCCATGCCCATGCCGCGCCCGCTGAGTTTGGTCACGGTATCGTTAGTGGACAGGCCGGGATGAAAGATGAAATTGTAGATTTCATCTTCGCTCAGGCCGGTCAGTTCCTGGGCTGTAACCAGCCCGGCATTGTAGGCGGCGCGGCCAATCTTAACCGCGTCCAGTCCCCGGCCATCGTCACTGACACGCACGACGATTTCCTTGCCACGCTGTTCAACCGCGAGTTGAATCCGCCCGGTTGGGGGTTTGCCCAGTTTTTCGCGTTCGGCGCTGGGTTCGATGCCGTGATCTATCGCGTTTCGCAGCAGATGCATGATCGGCTCTTTGAGGGCATCCAGCGTGGATTTGTCCAGTTCAACCGCCGATCCCGAAATATCCAGGAAAATATTCTTGTCGGTATCGCGGGCCAGGTCGCGCACCATACGCTGAAATCCGGCCAGGCCGGTTTCAAACGGCACCAACCGCATCCGGCCTACATCATCCTGAAGCTGTTCAACCAGCGTGCTGATCTGCGAATTATACTGCGCCATCTCATGGGCAAGCTGGGCCAACTGCCGGTTGGCTTCAACCAGATACCGCTGGTTCGTTTCCAGAAACTTAAACAGGTCGGTGAGGTCAGCACCGTTTTCGCTGGTCTCGCGGTTTTGCAGCCGCCGCGCCAGCCGAATATAGGCCGTTCGCACGCTGCGCCATTCGCGCTGCCAGCGGTGGTTGAGTTTTTGCAGGCGCTGGATGTCCCGGTGACGTTCTTCCCCGTGCATCTTCGTCACCAGCAGCTCGCTGATCTCACCGTTCAGCCGGTCAAGTTTGGTGACCGGCACGCGCACCCCGTCCTCTGCCGGGCGCAGCAGCAGCGTGCCCATCTCCGCGCCGACTTCGACCGCGCCCATAACCCGGGTCGCGGTAGTCTGTTTGATCTCCGGTTTCGGTAGGGAAGGCGGCGTGGCCGGTAAAGGAAACAGCGCCGCGTGCGCGCCATCCTGGGCCGGGGGGGCGGCCTTAGGCGCTTCCGGCAGAATCGTGACTATCGTCTGCTCCAGCCGTGCCAGGACGGCGGCCAGCGTTTCGGTGCTGTTTTCCACACCGTTGACCACGTTCTGAATTAAGTCCAGACCGTCGTAGAGTAGATCACAGATATTGGGCGCCAGGTGCAGCCGGTCGTTGACCGCCGCCGCGAAAACTTCTTCCATGTAGTGCGCGATGGTTTCGATGACATTGATGCCGACTGCCCGCGCCGCGCCCTTCATACTGTGGGCGACGCGGTTCATCTCGCGCAGCGTGCCGGACGTATCACTGCCGGTACTGGTTTCCAGTTGCAGCAGGCCGTTGTTCAAGGTCTGGAGGTAATCACTGACCTCCACCCAGAAGATATTCAGCAGTTCGGCATCCGTCGTGTTGCTCATAGCCGCTATATTTTCAGCCCACCCAGCACCGCGTTAATCCGGTTGGCCGCCTCGCGCAGGTTTTGCACGCTGGCCTTGACCTGCATCGTGCTGTTCAGCGTTTCGGTGGTGGCATGTTTAATCATCCGCATCGCCTGCGTCAGTTGATCCATGCCGATAGTCTGCTGGCGCGTGCTGGCCGCGATCTGCATGGCGGCCAGCGCCGCTTCTTCAATCGCATGGGACAGATTGCGAATCGAGTCGCCGGCGCTGTTCACCAGCAGTTGACCGGTGTCCACCCCCTTGCTGCCTTCTTCCGTCACCATCACAGCGGCATTGGTCGCGCGCTGGATTTCGCCCAGGATTTCACGTACCTGAACGGTAGCATCGCGGTTCTGGTCGGCCAGATTACGAACTTCCAGCGCGACCACGGCAAAACCCTTACCTTCCTCACCGGCGCGTGCCGCTTCAACCGAGGCGTTCAGCGCCAGCATCCGCGACTGGTCGGCCAGATTGTTGACGGTGGCGATAATTTCCCCGATCTGCTGCGTGTGTTCCGACAGTACCAGAATATTGTCGGCGATGTCCTCCACCCGGCGGCGGATGATCTCCATGCCGGCGACCGTCTGTGAAACCGCATCCATCCCTTTACGCGAAATGTCTACGGAAACCTGCGCGGTTTCGGCCACGCTCTGCGCGCGTTCCGCTGTTTCGGTGACGGTGGCGCGAACTTCGTTCACGGTCGCGGTCGTTTCCGTCACCACGTCGTCCTGTTCGTTTGCCATCGAAATCTGCTGCGCTGTCGCGTCCAGAATTTCCTCGGTGTCGGCTTCGACCCGCTGGAGTGAGTCGCTGATTTCGGTGACCACGTCTTGCAGCCGGTCGAGCATCCGGTTGACGGCATCTCCCAGCCGGATCAGCATCGTTTCCTCACCTGACCGGGCATTGATGTTGTGCGTGTCCAATCGCTGCCTCAGGTCGCCCATGACCACCTGTTCCAGCGTTTGTACGTAGCTGTTCAGGATCGTGTCGGAACGCGGACGCTGGCTGCCGTGCATGACGGCACCGAGCAGCCACCCGCCCACCAGCGCGCTTACACCCCAGGCCAACAGCCGGGGTGTTTCCATCGCGTCGGACAGTCCCATCAACAGGACGGGGATGCCCGCCGCCAGCGCCATTGCCAGCGTAGATGGGGTCAACATCGCAGCCATAAGCCGGTTCGACCACCGGCTGCCGCGTTCATTCGACTGGTTCATTGTGCTGTCCACTGGTATTCAATCCCCCCACGATCAGACGTTCATCATCAAACAATTGTACGAGATTCAGGACAACGATACGCCCGCCAGTCATGCCCAGCATATACGGCATGTGTTCAACCGGCCTGATGTCCGCCAGCGGAATGGATACCATGCCGTTCACCTGATGCGCCAGCAGCCCGATTTCTAGGCGGTTCGACTGCACGAGAATGACCTCTTCAGGCGGGCTTGCTTCCGCTTCAGGCGCGATGTCAAAAAAGTAGCGTAAATCCATGACGGTGATGATCCGTCCGCGCACGTTCATTACACCCTGATAAAAGCGCGGTGTGCCCGGCACTCGCGCGATGCGTGACGCGGGCCGCACGCCGCGCACCAGCATCACATCTACGCCGTAGTGTTCTTTGCCCAGTTCGAAGGTCAGCACCGAGCGGCTGTCCTCAGCCAGCTCCGCTTTGATTTTCGCTGGCGCGGCATACTGGCGCGCGCGCTGGCGCAGCCGTTCGGCTTCATCAGCCTGATAACGATGTTCATCATCCCAATCGAGGCTGTTCCAGACCGTTTCCCAGTCAATTGAATGTGGTGGCGCAGGCATATGACCTTACACAGTTTTAACGTTTTTCCAAGTATACACCCGCCCTTTTTCACCTGCACCTGAAGTTTGCGTTAGATTATCTGAATTTTTATTGGATATAATGGTTATAAATGGACATACTCGCATAGTGTGCTGGCCGCTATTCTGGCAGGTATAAATCGTAATCCGGGCATGGTACACTGTGCCCGCATGGGACTGGATGATAGAGGAGCACGATTGATGGCAACCAACGGCGTAAATGGGAAACAGACCGGCACGGAAACGGTCAAGCGCGGCCTGGCGCAGATGCTTAAGGGCGGCGTGATTATGGATGTGGTCACGCCTGAACACGCGAAGATTGCCGAGGATGCCGGGGCCTGCGCGGTGATGGCGCTGGAGCGTGTTCCGGCGGATATTCGTGCGCAGGGCGGTGTGGCGCGTATGAGCGACCCGGACATGATCGAGCAGATCATGAAGGCGGTCACCATTCCGGTCATGGCGAAGGTGCGCATCGGCCATTTTGTCGAGGCGCAGATTCTTCAGGCGCTCGGCATTGACTACATTGACGAAAGCGAAGTTCTGACACCTGCCGATGAAGAACATCACATCAACAAACACAAATTCGCCGTGCCGTTTGTCTGCGGCTGCCGCAACCTGGGTGAAGCCCTGCGCCGTATTGCCGAAGGGGCGGCGATGATCCGCACCAAGGGCGAAGCTGGCACAGGTGACGTGGTGGAAGCGGTGCGCCATGCCCGCGCTGTAAACAGTGAAATCCGCCGCCTGACGAGTATGGACGAGGACGAACTGTTCGCTTATGCCAAAAACATTCAGGCGCCCTACAGTCTGGTGAAAGAGACTGCGGAATTGGGACGACTGCCGGTGGTGAATTTCGCGGCGGGCGGCGTGGCGACTCCCGCCGACGCGGCGCTGATGATGCAGTTGGGTGTGGACGGTGTGTTTGTCGGGTCGGGCATTTTCAAGAGCGGCGACCCGGCCAAACGTGCCAAAGCCATCGTCGAAGCGACCACACATTTTGACAACCCGGATATTCTGCTCAAGGTCAGCCGCGCGCTTGGCGAACCGATGGTCGGCATCAATGTAACCACGATGCCAGAAGGTGACAAAATCGCCCATCGCGGCTGGTAAATGACGCGCAGGGTAATCAAAACAGGCGGCATCACGGTGGTGCCGCTTTTTTATTTCAGGCGGTAGAGAACTTCGCCCGCTTTCGGCACGTAGAGCCAGCCGTCCTCGGCGCGCGTTTTCCAGTCGTCGGTGCTGATCGTCGCCGGGTTCTGATAGCCCAGTGACAGACGCTCGCAGTCGGCGGGGGGAATGCGGGTTGCCAGTGTGACCCGGATGCGGGCGCGCTCCACGCCGTTCTCAAACGTGCCGCTGCCGCGCAGATGCGTGCCATGCGCCAGCACCCCTAACGGAATGTGGCTGAACCGTTCCCACTGTCTGAGATAATAGTCCCGCACGTGATACCCGGCTTCGTAGATATGTCGCCCATGAACATGGCTGACCGTAGCCAGATGCGGCGCGTACACGATGATTTCGCCGCCGTCGGCGATGGCTGGCTCCAGTTTGTACATCGCTTTGGCTGCCGTCCACAGTTCATCATACATCGGCGGCGCGTGGGACAGGACTCGCTGGTAGGGACGGTCCACCCACCGGATATGATGCTGACTGGAAACTTCAACCGCCGCTTCCCAGGCGGTCAGGTGATCACCGATGAAGATGCCCGCAAGGCCATCACCGACCACAACCAGGCTGACCAGGGTGATTGGCGTGGGGATGTAGCTGGCGGCAGCGTGGATCATCTCGCGCACGGGGGTATGGGGAATGCCGATGGTCTGAAGGATGGTGATCAGCGCGCCTAACCAGTGCGTCGTATTAATCATCTCCGCGCCGGAGATGCCGGGAAACAGGTACTTCGCTCCACCGCTGAATCCGGCAACCTCGTGAGGGAAGGTGGGGCCAATAATCAGGATATGATCATAATTGAGGGCAGCCCGGTTGACACGCACGGGCGTATCGCCGCCTAACGATGGATGCCAGGCGTCACCGGCGATCTGCTGAATCCGCGCCTGTTCCAGCACGCCGATTTCAACCAGCGCGTTGGGGTTGTCCCAGGCATGGTTGAGCAGACCGATATGGCGGTAAATCGTTTCGCGCTCCTCGCGGGTGATGCCCACCAGCGCATGGAGCGCATCCGGTGTCAGGGGTGGGTGCGTGCCCAGCGCGACCATAAAATCCAACTGGCGGGCATCATGCAGCAGCGCCACAACCAGCCGGAACAGCATGGGCAGCGGTATGGTGCGTGTGTGATCCGGAATCAGCGCGAGGATTTTCGCGCCGGTAAACCGTCCGGCTAAGCCCTGTGACAGCGTTTGCTCGATGGTGTCGGCATCCAGTAGTTGATCGGGCGGGGCTGCCGCCTGAGCGAACAGCGGCATGGTTACACCCCCCCGAAGGCGCTGAAGCCGCCATCAATGGGGACAACAATCCCGGTCACAAACCGGCTGGCGTCACTCAGCAGCCAGGCTGTTGTACCCAGCAGGTCTTCCGGCTCACCAAAGCGTTTCATGGGGGTATGCGCGATGATCTGCTGGCCGCGCGGTGTCAGGCCGCCGGTCTGTTCGTCCAGCAGCAGCGCGCGGTTCTGCTGGCCGATGAAAAAACCGGGCGCAATCGCGTTGACCCGGATGCGCGGACTGTATTCGGTCGCCATGTGGACGGCCAGCCAGGCGGTGAAATTGGTAACGGCGGCTTTGGCCGCGCCGTAGGCGACTACTCGCGTCAGTGGCCGAAGCGCGGCCATTGACGAAATGTTCAGAATCACGCCGCTGTTACGCTGTGCCATGCCGCGCCCGAAAACCTGGCACGGAATGACGGTACCCAGCAGATTAAGATCAAACACCTGCCGCAGCGCCTCTTCTGGCAGGTCAAAAAACGGCTGTTCCGGGGAAGTGGTCGCGCCGGGCTGGTTGCCGCCAGCGGCGTTGATGAGCGTATCCACCGGCCCAAATTCCCTGACGATCTCTGCCTCAGCCTGGAGCAGCGTATCGGGTTGCAGCACGTTGGCGAACACGCTGACCGCACACCCTGGGCCGCAGCCGAGGCGCTGTTTCATCGTTGCCGACAGCGCGGGATTACGATCAAGAATGGCGACATTCGCGCCCAATCCGACCAGGGCGCAGGCCATTTCGCCGCCCAGAACGCCCGTCCCCCCGGAAATAACGATGGTTCGTCCGGTAAAATCGTAGAGTTGTGCCAGTTCGTCGCGGTTCATGGCGTTCCTCGGCGCTGTTTTCAGGCAGTAAGCGGTGTAAGGCGGTGCGCGCTCTGTTGAGCGATCAGCGCCAGTTCTGACGTGAGGAAACAGTGTTCCTGACGGATGGCTGTTTCGGTACGATTGAGTATATCATCCACCACCTGCGCGCCATAGGGCAGCGGCACAGCCTCGCAGTCAAGGTAATGCACGCCGGTCTGGTTCACCCAGAACAGATGATTTTTACCCTCGCGCCCGCTCAGATCGCAGTTTTTGCGGATTTCGATGTAGCCCTCGATGCCCAGCAAAAACAACCGCACATCGCCCCACGTTGGCAGCCCGGCGGGTGTCAGCCAGTCCACCCGAATATAGCCGGTGGCCTGCGGGCTGCGCAGCATCAGATCGCCAAAATCTTCAAATCCGGGAAACTGTGGATAGTGAACATTACCGACATGCGCGCTGACCACCTCGGCCTGCGTGCTGCCCGTAAAAGTAAGGAACTGGTCAATCTGATGGCTGGCGAGATCGTTGATGACGCCGCCATAGAACTGTGTGTCAAACGTCCATGCCGGGCGCGGGACGTGGCCTAACAGCCGGTGCGGCCCGAAGCCGGTCGTCTGGACAATCCGTCCGACCGCGCCGGCCTGCACCAGTTCCACCGCTTTCACGGTCGCGGCATTGTCCACGCGCTCGCCAAAATGAACCAGGTACTTCCTGCCGGTAGCCGCCTGAACCCGGCGCGCTTCGGCCAGTTGTTCCAGCGAAACAAAACCGGGTTTGGCGCATGAATAATCCTTGCCGTGCTGCATCACCCGGATGCCCAGCGGCGCGCGTTCGTTCGGGACGGCGGCGCTGGCAACAAGCTGGATGCTGGCGTCTTCGAGGATTTCCTCGACGCTGCGTGCCGCTCTGGCCTGCGGGTAACGCTGCGCGAACTCGGCGGCGCGTTCCGGTTCTGCGCCCAGATACCAGACGAGTTCCGCGCCCGCGCTCAGCAGCGCGTCCACCTGATTGTAGATGTGATAGTGACTCAGTCCAATGGCCGCAATCCGAATACTCATGGTAGGTTGACCGTCCGGGGTATACCGTTCATAGCATGGTAGAACGGGTCGTCAGGGGTGATTGAACCGCGCAAAACCGGTTGGTGGGTGAAGGCTGATTTGTACAGACTTGCCAGAAATTCCACGATGCGGCGCGCCTCCAGACCGCTGACCGGCGGACGGCTGCCGGCGGCCATAGCAGCCAGAATTTCAGCAAGCTGCGCGTGATGTGTGCTGGAAATGTCGTTCGGAATCTGCCAGCAGTCGGCAATGGCGCTGTCCGCGCTGTCGCGGGGGGTGAAACGCCAGTTGTCATTGGTATACCGGTACAGGGCTTTGACTTCGATCGTTGCCTGCTGGAAGTCCAGCCGCAGGTAGCTCTCCTGCCGGGGGGACAGCACGCTGTTGACGATGCTGCCCAGCGCGCCATTTTCAAACTGGACGGTTGCCAGCGCGACATCCTCAACTTCGATGTTCCGGTCAAGGGTGGCGGCGGTGGCCTGCACTTCACGCCATTCGGGCAGCAGCCACAGGAACAGGTCCGCCAGATGAATACCCAGCGTGGCGCTGACTCCGCCGGTTTCAGTCGCCCATTTACCGCGCCAGGGCACGCGGTAGTAGTCCTCATTACGATACCACAGTGTGTGACAGATACCGAGCAGCGGTCGGCCAAGCGCCTGGGTGTTTATCAGGTGTTTGACGTGCTGTGCCGCCGACCCAAACCGCCATTGAAACACGGTGCTGACATACCGACCGGTGCGCTGCTCGGCCTCGGCGATGCGATCAAATTCCGCCAGCGAGGCGCAAAGCGGTTTTTCGCAGTAGACCCACGCCCCGGCTTCCAGACATTCAATCGCCAGCGTTGTGTGGGTTGCAGGGGGCGTTACGATCTGAACGATATCGGGATGTTCGGCTGCCAGCATCGCTGAGACGCTGGTATACCAGTGAGGGATGTTGTGTTCGGCGCAGACGGCTTTCACCCGTGTTTCGTCAGTATCTACTGCCGCCACCAGTTCGACATCTTCCGGCAGTGCCCGAACGGCTGACAGATGGTTGGCGACCGATTGGCCGGTGCCGACAATCGCTGTACGATACATCTCGGTCATACATACGACCTTTCCTGAATTATTCCTTCGTAGCCGGCTGTCGCAAACGGCTTTTGGCTTCATCCAGTAACGCCGCTTCTGGCCGGTTTTTATAAAAATCATCCAGCGGGTAACAGCCGGATACCAGGCCGCTGCGTGGGGCAGTCGTGCAGTCGCTGAAGGTCCGGCAGATACGTTTGCGCTGCAAGGGTTTGCCGGTCAGGATGTCGGCGGGCATCTCAGGGTACGATAAAATCATCCGTCCCAGACCGACAAAATCCGCCAGCCCGGCCCGCACGACCTGCTGCGCCACGTTGGGCAGCCAATCCTGTAAATAAGAGTAACCGGAACCGACCAGCACCAGATCGGGATGCGCCTGCTTGAGCCGGGCGGTGACGGCGATCTGCCGCGCGACACCGGCCAGCGGGTCTTCCGGCGGCTGGTAGCCATCGGAC
>JARKOK010000094.1 GCA_029975765.1 Aggregatilineales bacterium | reverse complement strand
ATGTGCCGCTCGGCCAGATTCAGCTATGGCGGCTGACGACCGGCGAATTCCAGTTGATAGCCGCGCCGGTGCGGGCTGGCGGCGACCTCTACCTCTTCATCTGGACAGGCTGCGACATCCAGCGGCAGTGAGGCCATCTGGCAGATAAACCGGTATGAATCACCAGGGGCGGGTTGCAGTAACCCGCCCCTGCGTTTCATGGCTCAAACCTCAGCCCGGCGCTACGGGCAGCTTCCCTTCAACAGCGTGTACTGCGCGTTAATCACGTTGTCGAACTTGTTGGTTTCAAGAATCTGGTTGCCGGGGTCAATCGTAATCACCAGTTGGTGTACCTGGCTGTGATGCACGTTGACCGTGAGCGGGATCGGGCCGATGTTGACCGTCTGGCCGGGTTGAATCACCGGGAGCGCGCCGACGGTGTTGGTTGTCAGATTCGGGTCAGGCGCGGGAATATCCACGACGCCAATCAGGCCGCTGGGGTTCGGCGTCGTGCCAAAGTTGGCGACATCCAGATAGATGTTAAACGTCTGGCCGCAGACCGGCGCCGGCGGGTCGAAGCGGAAGTTGCCAGCCACCAGATTGACCGTCGAGACAGGTGTGGGCGTGGCCGGAATCGGTGTGGGGGTGGGCGGCGGCGGGGGCGATACAAACGGCACACCGCTCAGACTGCCCGATACATCCACGACCGACGGCGATACCCAGCCGCGCGCGCCGTTTGGCAGTTCGATCAGGAACCAGCCCGTACCCAGGCTGCTCTGCCCGACAATCGGCACGGTCTGCCCCGGTTGAAGTCCGGTGAACGCCTCGTAGATCACGCTGTCACCCCGGCGCACGTTGGCCGCCAGCCGGGCAGTCGCGCGCGGCGTGGGGTCAAACTGGGTCGGCGTGGGTAGAAGCTGCTGCGTGTCCACCGTCGCGGTGGGCGAGGCCACCGGCACCACCGGCGTGACCGCGAACGGCGGCGGGGTGTTCTCCACCCGCAGCGGCGACACCACCATCTGTTCCTGCTGGTTATTCGTCAGGTTGATCGTCAGCCGCAGTTCGTACAGGCCGTCCGGCACGGTGCTGGTATCCCATACCCCCAGCACATCATCCTGTACCGCCTGCGTTTGCGGCACCGTCACCGGGAACCAGGGCACAGCCTCGTCGGCGGCGGTCAGATCAGCATTAAGCTGGCGAAATTCGAGGAAGTAATTCTGCATATTGGACAGATTCGCGGCGCCGCGCACCGTAAATTCACCGCGCAGCACGTACACCGGCGGCGGCCAGCTGATGTTGGCGTTGGGGTTCACGGGCGTGGCCGTTGGGGTTGGCACCTGCGCCTGCGCCGGCAGCGCCAGCGCCAGCGCCAGCACCAGCGTCACAAGGAAAAACAGCTTATTCCGGTAGCTCATCGGTTTCTCCTGACATTCAATCTAACCTGCACTTACCGGCTATTGTAAGCGCAGAATGCAAAAAGGGCGTAGATACGGCGGAAGTCAGGACTGAAGTCCCACCGCCGTCCGGGAGGTTCTGTCTACCACCTTATGCCAGGAGAATAATGGCCTGCCGGACGGCTGGCCTACGGTTTAACGACGGGTAATCAGCCGTTCCGTCAGGCGTAGCGCCGCCCCGGTGATCACCAGCGGCAGCACCACCGGCAGCACAAATTCAACGATGAAATGCAGCGGCCAGGGCAGCGGAATCAGCCGCGCCAGATTAACCAGCAGAAAATAAAACACGCCGAGAAAGCCGGTGGTAATGATCGCCGTTGTCCGTGTGGGAAAAGTTGCGCCCGCCACCTGACCCAGCGCCGCGATCATGAACGGCTCCAGCGCCAGCCGCACCAGCGCCACAACCAGCCCCAGCGCCATCGCCGCGCGCGCGAGCAGGGGATGCGTATCCAGCGGGTACTGGGTCGCGTACTGCGAGATCAGCAGCGGCATACTGAGAAGGGCGACCGCCGTCATCAGCAGGCTGAGGTTTTCCACCTGCCGCCAGATGGACGCGGCGATCTTGCTGCCCAGAATGGACGGCAGGCTGATCGGTGTGGCGCGTACCAGATCAAACGTCTCTTTTCGCAGTTCGTCAACCACCGACAGCGCCGCCGCTGTGCCAATCGCCAGCAGAATGTGCGCGTACAGGTACAGCGCAATCGGGAACAGCAGCAGCGCGGCGGTGATGGTCGGCAGCGCCAGATCGAACAGAAACGGCCAGGGCAGCGACAGCGCCACCAGGGCAATCTGCACCAGGACGAGTTTCACCAGCACGTCCGCTTCCGGCAGAATCGTTTTCCAGTACATGCCCAGTTGGCGGCGAATGATGGGATTAGACCGCCGCGCCCAGGTTGGCAGCCGCTGGTCAAGTTCCGGCGCTTTGTAACGTGCCGGAAGGTGAATGACGCTGATGTCCGTCTTTGCCTGTTCCACGTTTTTTTCCACGCGCTTAATCCGGGTTCAACAACAAATACCCCGCGCGACGGTATGATGTTCAATTTTATTGCCAATTATACCCGAACGTCGGGCAAAATGGCATGATGCTGCGCGGCCACCGCATCATTTCGCAGCGGCGGGTTGGTCAGTCTGCTCCGCGCTTTTCCAGGCTCGTTTATCGTTTTCCATTCTCCCGCCGGCGCTCGACCGGCGGGAGCGCCTGCCGCCCGATGAGACGGCGCTGCGCGGCCACCAGCAGCGACCACGCCAGCAGCCCATACGCGCCCACGCTCAATACGCCGGATGCCACAACATACAGGCTGGTATCCGTGCCGAAATAATAAATTGACCGGTAGGCGACCAGTTCGCTTGCCAGCGCCAGGCCGTTGTCCAGCAGCGCGGACGCCACCCGCGTAATCAGTTCCGCCAGCAGGGTCAGCGGGCTGTTCCACAGCATGATGGTCAGCACCAGCAGCACCGATGAAGCCGCGACCAGCAGCACTACCCGCGACCCCAGCGCCCGCGCCAGCGCCCACGCGCCTGACCGCGCCTCACTGGAGGCCAGCACGCCGCAGGCCGCCGTGAAGATCAGGTTCGCCATTGTCAGCGCGGCGACGATCAGCCCCGCCGCCAGCAGGTGCAGCGCGGTTGGCAGGGGATTATCCGGCCCGCCGATGACAAAGCCTGTGCCGGATACCGCGATCATCGTACTCAGCCGCGCGGAGAACGCCGTAAACCACACGGCCACACAGGCCCGCAGCAGCGCCAGTACCGCGTACAGGCGCCACATACGGCGCACCGTCGCCCACCATTTCCCCAGCACGATCTGCCGCGCGTCCAGCCCGGTCAGCACCAGCAGTTCCCATGTATTGCCCTGCGCTTCGCGGGTGATGCTGTTGGCCGTCAGCGCCAGCGCGCGGAACATCAGCATGAAGTGCAGCGCCGTCGTGAAAATCAGCAGCAGTACGCCGCCGATCTCCAGCCGTTCGGTGCCAATCAGGGGCACGCGCTGGAGCAGCACGCCGGCTATTTCGCTGGCATAGAGAATCAGCCCCGCCGCGACCGCCAGCAGCGTTACGCCGCGCGCCAGCCAGCGCCACCAGCGGCGCGCGCGCCCCGTTCGCTGCTGGTAGGCGATCTCCGCCTGCGCGATGGGATTACGGGTAAAAGCGGGCTGCGAGAAACGTGGAACGGTCATGGTCGCCTTTCATAGGATGCCCTCACCTGAATCACCCGGCCTGAGAGTCTCAGTACACCTAACTTAAAAATGCCGGATGTAGGGGAGGGTCT
>JARKOK010000088.1 GCA_029975765.1 Aggregatilineales bacterium | reverse complement strand
TCCGCTGCCAGATACAGACCGCGAAACGCTTCCTTGTCATTCAGGAACAGCGCGAACGGGTCGGCTGCCGCTTCCGGCGCGCCGGTATAACGTTCGTAAGAATAGTGCTCACCGCGCGCGCGTGCGTTATCCTGCCCGTAAAACAGCAGATCACCCATCGCAAACACCGACTGGGGATATGAGTCAATCCACCAGTTGACGAGATCAAAATGATGAGTCGCCTTGTGAACCAGCAGGCCGCCGCTGTTCTGTTTTTCGCGGTGCCAGCGGCGGAAGTAATCCGCGCCGTGACTGGTATCCAGCAGCCACGAAAAATCAACCGCCAGCGGCCTGCCGACCACCCCCTGCATCACCAGTTCGCGGAAGCGGGTATACGCCGGTGCGTAACGGTAATTGAACGTCACTCGCAGCGATTTGCCGGTGCGCGCGATGGCGTCAAAAATGGCGTGCATCCGGCCCGCGTCGGTGGTCATCGGTTTTTCGGTAATCACGTCGCAGCCCAGTTCCATCGCCCGCACGATATAGGTGTGATGCGTGCAGTCCATCGTCGCCACGATCACCACATCCGGTCTGGTTTCCTGGATCATGCGGTCAAACTGCTCGGCGTGGTAGGTCGGCAGCGCCCCCACCGTCCTTCGTAACTGCTGGTTATACCAGTCCATACGTACCTGGCTGAGATCACACAGCGCCACCAGCACGGCGCTGTCGCGGTACGTGGTGGTCAGGGCGTCAATGAACATCCCGGCACGCGAACCCGTTCCGACCAGAGCATATCGTTTTTGAGCAGCCATAATGTTCCTTCAGCGGTTAGGCGAGGGCGACTCCAGTTTTGCCCGGTCTTCGTCAGCGACATACTGGCGAATGATGCGCCACGCGCCCCAGTTCCAGATAAAGATTGAACACGAAAAAGTGACCAGCACCAGCGCGCCCACCGGCAGCCACAGGCTGACAATCACCGGCAGCAGCACCACGACCAGCAGCCCCACCGAGTAAACCCAGTGCGCGGCGGCAAACTTCAGCGCCACCGCCAGCACACGCGACAGCGGCAGATCGAAAGTGACCAGCAGCGGCCAGGCGTACAGATTCACCAGCGCCAGCGCCAGCCCCACGAATAGCGACACGCTGCGAGACAAAAACGCCAGCGGGTTCTGCATGTCCATGATGGGGAAAACGGTGAAATTCAGCACCACCAGCCCACCTATCACCCCATCCAGCAGCACGATCAGCGTGCTGGTCAGCCAGCAGCGGCGCATCCCGCCCAGAAAATCCACGAACAGATTCGGCGGTTTGCCGCGCACCCAGAGGGACATGGTGGTAAAGAGTCCCGCCGTCGCGGCGGGCAGCGTAATCACGGGAATGGACAGCACCGCCCACAGCAGATTCGCCAGCACGAACGTTGACCATTTATTGATTTGCTCCGCCAGCTCATCAAAGTCGGCTTGCATCGGCTTATCCCTTGAGGCCGGTAGTCGCGATGCCCTCTACAATATAACGCTGGAAGAAAACAAACAACAGGAACACCGGCACCAGCGACAGCGACAGCATGGCAAACACCGCGCCCCAATCATTAATCGTCCCGGTGTCTGAAAATGCGCGTAAGGCCACCGAGACTGTGTACAGGTTGGGGTCGGTCATGTAAATCAGCGGCGTTAAAAAGTCTTCCCACGTCCAGTAAAACGAGAAGGTCGCGGCGGTGATAATGGCCGGTTTAAGCTGCGGCAGAATCACATGCAGGAAGATACCGAACTGGCCGGCGCCGTCAATCATGGCGGCTTCATCCAGATCAATCGGAATCCCGCGGATGAACTGAACGATCAGAAAGATGAAAAATACATCGCCGCCGAGACGCGGCAGCAGCAGCGGCAGGAAGGTATTGAGCCAGTTCAGCTCGCTGAAAACGATGTACTGGGGGATGATGAGCACCTGCGTTGGCAGCATCAGAGTCAGCATCATGATTGTGAACCAGAATGTCCGCCCCCGGAACTTGAGCCGCGAGAACCCGTAAGCCACGATGGTTGAGGCCGTAACTACAAACAGCGTACCCAGACCGGCATAAATAAAAGAATTTTTGTAAAAGATTGCAAATGAGTAACCGCCGAAACCTTTCCAGCCATTCGCGTAGTTTTGCAGATAAATCTGGGACGGTATCAGGGAATTAACCGTCGTCCAGATTTCATTCGCCGGTTTGACCGAACTGGAAAACAACCACAGCACCGGGTACAGCATCAGCAGCCCGACCAGGATAACGAACAGGTGATAGGCCAGCGAACCCACAAGCTTCTGATTGCGGCGGCGCTGCTGGTGGCTGTCTTCTCGCAGGAGTAATCGTGCGCTCTCCATGTTGTTTACCTCACATCCGTCTCATAGTAAACCCAGTAGGATGAGAGTTTGAAGCTGATCGCCGTCAGTACGGCGATGATCCCCAGCATCACCCACGCCATCGCAGCGGCATAACCCATCTCATAGGTGGAAAACCCGCGAATATACAGATACAGGGAATACACCAGCGTGGTATCCAGCGGCGCACCTGCCCCACCCGATACAATGAACGCCTGGGTAAACACCTTAAACCCGGAAATTGTCTGCATTACCAGATTAAAAAAGATAATCGGTGTCAGCAGCGGCAGCGTGATACTTTTGAACTTCTGCCAGCCGTTAGCACCATCAATTGCGGCGGATTCATACATCTCCTGCGGAATCTGCCGCAGCCCGGCCAGAAAGATGAGCATGGGCGAACCAAACTGCCAGACCGCCAGCAGCACCAGCGTCCAGAGTGCCGTATCCGGGTTGCCTAACCAGTTGACCGGTCTTAACCCCAGGGAAGTAGCGACCGCATTGGCGACACCTTCGACACCGAACAACTGCCGCCACATGACCGCCACCGCGACACTGCCGCCGATCACGGAGGGGATATAAAAGGCCGCGCGATACCAGTACACCCCGCGCCGTTTGGTATTAAGCAGCATGGCAATCGCCAGCGCGAACACCAGACGCAGCGGCACCGACACCAGCACGTACCGGAAAGTCGCCGCCAGCGACCGGCCATACCGGATGTCGCGCGTAAACATGCGCTCGAAGTTCGACAGGCCAACGTACTCCCACCCGCCCAGGATGTCATAATTGGTGAAGGCCAGCCACAGCGACATGCCGATGGGTATCAAAGCAAACAGGAAAAAACCAATCAGCCAGGGGGAGATAAACAGATAGCCTGTCAGATTGTTCTGCTTAAAATCTTTGCGCCCGATCCTGATACGTCCCAAGCCGCGCGGAGGCTTCTGATCCACCACACTGGCCGTCGAAACGGCAACGGTGGGTTCGCTCATAATTTTATCCTAAAGATATTTAATCAATGATAGGTAGGGCACAGCGTGTAGACTGTGCCCTATCCAAACAGCGTTATGTACCGGTCATCCGTCAATTAGCGGTGCTTAGTTCTTCGACAGAATGATTTCAGCCTCAGACCGCAGAATGGCAATGCCTTCCTCTACCGGAATCTGCCCGTAGAGCACCGGGTCGCGGAACAGTGGAATATAGACATTGTTCCGAATGTCGTTATAACCCGGCGGGTTGGGCGGGAAAATCGGGCTGCTGTCAGCCTGGACGCGTTCCAGGAAACCGAACGTCTCCGCTCCAACCGTGTCCAGCATTGGACGCAGGTGATCGCGCACGGCTGCCGAAATCGGAACACCGCGCTCGGCAAACAGGACTTCATTGGCTTCCAGATCATTGGTGAAGAAGTTGATAAACTTCGCGGCTTCGTCCGGGTTCTGGCAGGACGCCGGAATGGTGAAGAACATCGAAGGCTTGAGATAGTTCGCCGACTGGCCGCCTTCGGGACGCGGCAGATGCCACAGCCTGAAGTGGCGATCTTCGCCCGCCGCGCTGAAGATGGCGACGACCTGATTGCTCCACTGGTACTGCATGGCCGAGCGACCGGTCACGATGGGCGAACCTTCCGGCCCCAGATCCGAGTCCGCATTGACTTCTTCAGCGTTCTGGATCGCGCCGGCGTCCTGCAGGCGCAGGATCATATTGAAGTAATCAATCAGCGGCTGGTCATTGGTGTAACCAAACGCTTTCCCATCATCGGAGAAGGTTTGCAGCCCACTCGCCAGATTGAGCGACGTCCACAGTTGATCGTCACCCAGCGACGGTGAACCATAGGCCCAGATACCCAGCTTCTCGTGCAGTTCCAGGGCAATCCGTTCAAAGTCCGCCCACGTCCAGTCCGGCGCTGGCAGATCAACACCGGCCTTCTCGAAAGCGTCAATGTCGAGAATCATGGACTGCGAGTTCGTGCCGAGGCTGATGCCGTAGTACTTGCCGTCCACCTGACCACCCTGAAGATAGGCTTCATCAACGTCGGAGACATCAATCGTGCCATCCTCAAAGTAGGGGTCAAGCGGCAGCAGCAGGCCGCGTTTTGCCCACTCAGCCAGATAAGCATAATCGTGCTGCATGATGCAGGGCAGACCGCCGCCGGCAGCCTGCGTGTTCAGCCGCGTCCAGTAGTCCGTGAAGTTAGCGAATTCGTAGGCGATGTCAATGTTCGGGTTGGCCGCCTCGTACATTTCGACGACCTTGATCGTGCGGTCATGCCGGTTCTGCGACCCCCACCAGGTCATCTGAAGGGTTAAGGGTTCCTGAGCCTGAACCACCATCCCGGTCAGCAGTACCAGGAGGAGCATCCCAAACAGCAGCGAGTATTTACGAGTTTGCATAAGACTTGTACCCTTTCAAAAATAGTTTCGGTGTCCAGACGACACGTGCTGCCAAACGATTTACTTGACCGGTCAATTTTAATTTTATATCAGTATTTGTGTAAAATGCAACTACTTTCTGGTGATTCGCACGAACAAACGGCTATTTCCTTATCACCGGATTGTGTGCTATAATTGAGCGGTCAAGTAGATTTAATTGAAGAGAACTTTTATGGCTGAACGCAGAAAAACCATTACGATCCGTGATATTGCCCGGCAGGCGAACGTCTCCTACCAGACCGTATCGCTGGTGATTAACAACAAACCCGGTGTGTCGGATGATACGCGCAAGCGCATCCTGCGGCTGATGCACGACCTGGATTACCGCCCCAACCGCGCCGCACAAATGCTGACCACGAATCGTTCCCGGACGCTGGAACTCATTGTCGTGGATGTGCAGTACGGCGGACGGCTGGCCGACTCAACCAAAAACATGGTACATATTGCGAAACAAAGCGGTTACAGCCTGCTGGTCTCGGAAACTACCCGCGACGAGCTGGAAGCTGCCCTGCAAAATGCGGCTGCCCGGCTGGTAGATGGTGTCATCATGTACGCGCCCCGGCTGCGAATGGAGGACAGCCAACTGCTCCACCTGTGCGGCGGCCTGCCGCTGGTGCGCCGCGATTACACGCCGGGGTCAAAGCTCGCCTGGGTCGGTTTCGATCAGGTATACGCGACACGCCTGGCCGTTGAATATCTGATTGAACTCGGCCACCGGCAGATTGCCGCCATCCCCCCCGATTCTGAGCTGATCAACGGCTACTGGCGGTATACCACCTGGAAAAATGTTCTGCTTGAACATGGGCTGGAACCCGGCCCCGCCGTCGCCGGCGACTATTCGATGAAAAGCGGTTATGAAGCCGCGCACCAGTTGGCAGAAATGGGCGTGAATTTTACCGCTCTGCTGGTGGGAACGGACGGCATGGCCTTTGGCGCGCTGCGCGCGCTGGGGGAACGGGGTATCCGTGTGCCGGACGATGTCTCCGTCATCAGTTATGACAATACAGAACTGTCCAGCTATACCCAACCGTCCCTGACTACGGTTGGCTTCCGGTTCATTAAACAGGATGAACTGGCGGTCAAATATCTGATCGAACTCATCAACGACCCGGAGATGGAACTGCACCAGCGAGTGCTGATGCCGGATTTAATCGTTCGAGAAAGCACGAAACCGGCAGTGCCAAAATAGGGGCAGCCATATTATGACACAGGCAGCATTACAGAACTATCAGGCCGCGTTGGATTTTGCCGGGCAGCAGCTTCAGGTTTTGACCGACCGTCACCCGGATTTTTTTCCGATGTACACTGTCAACGGCCAGTGGAAACATGAAGGCGAAAGCTGGACCAACTGGTGTGAGGGGTTTCTGGGCGGTCAGCTCTGGCTGCTGTACCAGCACACCGGCCAGGCGGCCTGGCGTGAGAAAGCCGAACATTATTCCCGCCTGATCGAACACCGCAAAACCGACCGCAGCGTGCATGATCTGGGTTTTCTGTTCTGGTCAACCTGGAAACGCTGGTACGATCTGACACAGGACGCGGCTATTAACGAGGTTGTAGTCGAGGCTGGCACGACACTGGCGAAACGCTTCAAGGAAAAAGGTCAGTATTTACGCTCGTTTGTCGCCGACGAAAGCCTGTTCATAGACATCATGATGAATGTCGGTATCATTTTTTACGCCGCGCAGCAAAAGCAGGACAGCGACCTGTACCGTATTGCCCGCCAGCACTGCCTGACGACCCGCCGCTATCTGGTGCGGGGTGACGGCAGTACATCGCATGAAGGCATTTTTGATACCGATACCGGTGTCTTCCTGCGGCAGACCACGCATCAGGGCTGGCGCGTGGACTCGTCCTGGGCGCGGGGGCAGGCGTGGGCGCTCTATGGTTTCAGCACCGCCTACCACTTCACGCGGGATGTACGCTTCTTAAACACCGCCGAAGCCTGCGCCAATTTTTACATCGAAAACACGCCCGAACACGGCATCCCGCCGAACGACTGGATGGAAACGAACCCCGCCCTGCCCTATGAAAGTTCCGCCGCCGCCATCGCCGCCAGCGGCCTGCTTGATCTGGCCCGGCTGACCGGCGACCCGGCGCGCGCGCGGCTGTACCACGACTACGCGCTGCGGATTCTGGATACGCTCACCGGCCCGGAATTTCTGGCAGTAGATACCCCCGGCTGGGAAGGCATCCTCAAACACGGCATGTACCACCAGCGTAAGGGGCTGGGCGTGGATGAAAGTGTGATGTGGGGCGACTATTTCTTTCTGGAAGCCCTCAGCAAGGCGCTGGCTGATGGTTGAAAAACGCCTGGCACTGGTCACGGGCGCGGGGCGCGGTATTGGACGCGGCATCGCGCTGGCGTTGGGACAGCGCGGCTGGTTCACCGTCGTCAACTACCGTTCCAATCAGGCAGCGGCGGATGAAACGGTCGAGGCCGTCCGGCACGCTGGCGGCGCAGCGGCGGGGCTTCAGGCTGACATCAGCCAAGACGCCGACCGCCGCGCGCTGGTGGAAACGCTGCTTGACCGGTACGGGCGAATTGATCTGCTGGTGAATAATGCCGGCATGGCACCCCGCCAGCGCCTTGACATCCTGCAAACCACCGAAGCCAGCTACGATGAGGTGATGGCGACCAATCTGAAAGGACCATTTTTCCTCACCCAACTGGCTGCCCGCAGCATGATTGCCGGGCTGGAAGCCAATGTTTACCGCGAAAAGCCGATGATTATCAATATCGGTTCCATCAGTGCCTATACCAGCAGCCCGAACCGGCCTGAATACTGCATATCGAAAGCTGGCTTTGGCATGATGACGCTGCTGTTTGCCGACGCACTGGCGAAGTACGGCATCGCGGTATATGAGATCCGCCCCGGCATCATCGAAACCGATATGACCGCCGCCGTCACCACCAAATATGACGCGCTGATCGCCGGGGGTTTGACACCGATTCAGCGGTGGGGACAGCCGGAAGACATCGGCAAAGCGGTCAGCGCGCTGGCGGATGGTCTGTTCCCATTCTCCACCGGCGAAGTGTTTAACGTAGACGGCGGTTTCCATTTCCGCCGGTTGTAGAGGGGGCAAACATGGCCTATCGCAGGGTGGCGCAGCTTCGTTCGGCTGATGATTTCCGCCAGCATCTTGCCAGCATTGGCGTTGAACTACCGTTTGATGAAACCGTGTCCAGCGGCCCGGATTCACCCCTGGCGCAGCCGTGTACGGTACATGGCCGCATCATCGGCAACCGGTTCGCGGTGCTGCCGATGGAAGGCTGGGATGGTTCGCCCGACGGCCATATCACCGAGCTGGTCAGACGCCGCTGGACGCATTTCGGCGAGAGCGGCGCGAAACTCATCTGGGGCTGCGAGGCAGTGGCGGTCCGGCACGATGGCCGTGCCAACCCGCGCCAACTGGTCATCAATGCGGACACCGTTGGCGAACTGGCCGCCCTGCGCGAGCATCTGGCCGACACCCCCCGGCAGCGTTACGGCAGCAGCGACTATTTACTGATCGGCTTGCAGCTCACCCATTCCGGGCGTTTTGCCCGCCCGGACGCCGATGGCCGCCTCAAACCGCAAATCCTGTACCATCACCCGCTGCTGGACAAAAAATTCAACCTGCCCGCCGATTATCCGCTGATGAGCGATGAGGACATCCGGCAGTTGATTGAGGATTTTGTCCGGGCGGCAGTGCTGGCGCAGCAGGCCGGTTTTGACTTTGTGGACCTTAAACACTGTCACGGCTATTTAGGCCACGAGTTTCTCAGCGCGGTGCAGCGCCCCGGACCGTACGGCGGCAGTCTGGAAAACCGCACACGCTTCCTGCGGGAGCTGGTAGACGGCATTCGCCGGGACGCCCCCGCACTGGATATCGGGGTGCGCCTGAGCGCCTTCGACTGGATGCCGCTGCGCGCGGGTGAAAACGGGACAGGCGAACCGGAAAACTGGAACGCCGGCTCGTACCCCTATGCCTTCGGCGGGGATGGCACCGGCACCGGCATTGACCTGTCGGAAACCCACGCTTTCCTCGATCTGCTGCAAACGATGGATATTCGGCTGGTATGTATTACGGCAGGCAGCCCCTACTATAATCCGCACATTCAGCGGCCAGCATTGTTCCCGCCGTCCGATGGCTACCAGCCGCCGGAAGACCCGCTGGCCGGTGTCGCGCGGCAGATCGCCGTCACCGCCCGGCTCAAGCAGGCGCATCCCGATCTGGTGCTGGTCGGTTCCGGTTACTCTTATTTACAGGATTGG
>JARKOK010000097.1 GCA_029975765.1 Aggregatilineales bacterium | reverse complement strand
CGCATCCTTGATCTGGTGGGGATTGTGCTTAACCGCAATACCATCCCCGGCGACGCCAGCGCCTTCCGCGCGTCCGGCCTGCGTCTGGGCACCCCCTGGATTACCCAGCGCGGCTTCGGCGACAGCGAAATTGACCGGCTGGCGGAGATCATCGCCCGCGTGCTGCACGCCTGTGTGCCGTTCAGTTACACCGGTAAAAAGGGGGCTGAGCCGCGCGCGAAGATTGACTTCGACGTGATGCAGCAGGCCAAGCTGGACGTGCGCGATCTGGCCGCGAGCGTCGGCATTGATACCGAAGTGCCGGCTGAGGATTACCCGCACTTCTATTACCTCGAACCGGAAAATGAAATGGTCAACTGGCAAACGCTGGTGATTCGCGGCGCGGAAGCAACCGCCTTTCTGCAGGCGGCGCTGACCAGCGATGTGCTGGCGCTCCAGCCCGGCCAGCAGCAGCCCACCCGGCTGCTGCGCCCCGACGGCGGCGAGATCACACGCGGTGTGCTGGAACGCGCCGGCAGCGATTACCGCCTGCATGTGGAGCGCCGTCCGAACACCGCCGCCAACTGGCTGCGCGCGCTGTCAGATGGTTTTGCGCTGCTCGACCCGACCGACCCCTACAGCAAGGTGCCGGGGCCGGTGGATGTGCAGCTTGCGGGCGCTTCGACGATGCGCTGGCCGGTGACTGACGCTAACGCCGGGTATGCCGTTAAGGCCGGTTTCGTCGGCATGAACGGCCAGTATTACCAGGGCCCAAAAGGGGAGCCGCTGCCCGTCTTTGACTGGCAGGAACCCACGCCTGAGGGCATTAAGACCACGACGCTGAACCATCTCCATCGCGAGATGGGCGCCAAGATGGTGGAGTTCGCCGGTTACGACATGCCGGTGTGGTATTCGTCGGTGATGGACGAACATCAGGCCGTGCGCACCGGCGCGGGTGTGTTCGATGTCACGCACATGGGCGCGTTCGATGCGGTTGGCCCCGGCGCGGCGGCTTTCCTCGATGCGGTAACCACCAACGAAGTCAGCAAACTGGCCGTTGGTGAATCGCACTACACCTACCTGCTGGACGTGGATGGCATCCCGATTGATGATCTAATGATCTACCGCGTGGGTGATGAGCGGTATCTGATGGTGGTCAACGCCTCGAACAATGACAAGGATTGGGCGTGGCTGAACGCCGTCAAAAACGGCGAGGTGATGATTGACCGAAACCATCCGTCCCGGCGTGTTCGCAGCGCGGGGGATTTTGAACTGCGCGATCTGCGGCATCCTTCGCTCGGTACGGAAATGCGTGTGGATGTGGCGCTGCAAGGGCCAAAAGCCAAAGAAATTTTGCTCTCGCTGGGCGGCAGCGATGAAGCCAAAGCCAGGGTCAGCAAACTGCCCTGGGCGGGTGTCACCTGCGTCAACCTCGGTGGATATGATCTGATCGTCTCGCGCACGGGTTACACCGGCGAACGCACGGCTTACGAACTGTTCGTCCACCCCGACCGCGCGCCAGAACTGTTCCGCGAGCTGGTGCTGCACCATGCCACCCCCTGCGGCCTGGCCGCGCGTGACAGCCTGCGGACGGAAGCCGGCCTGCCGCTGTACGGTCATGAACTGGCCGGCCCGCTGAACCTGAACCCGGCGGACGCGGGTTTTGGCGGTTATGTCAAACTGTGGAAACCCTTCTTTGTCGGCAAGGCGGCCTATATCGCGCACGAGCGCGAACGCGAAGCCGAAATCACGCGCTTCCGGTTGGACAACAAGGGCGCGCGCCCGGCGCATCAGGGCGACCCGGTGATTGACCGCAAAGGCCGCGTGGTCGGCGTGGTGACAAGCTGCTCGATTGACACCGACGGCTATCAGGTGGGGCAGGTTTACCTGCACGATTCCGCTAACATCGAGGGAACCGCCGTTTCAGTATATGCCGGCTCCAGCCGCGCCAGAGCGCCGAAGGCCGCCAGCGACCTGAAACCCGGCGACAAAGTGCCGCTGCCGGAAAACGCGACGGTGCTGACTCGTTTCCCGAAGGCAAAGAAGTAGCTTTCAGTCTACAGTCATCAGTTAAAAACAGGGGCGGGTCATAAATGGCTCGCCCCATTTCATTTTAAACCGCTAATGGTGGCCCCAGCAGTTCCATGCCGTGTGCCCGCCACAGCGCCGGGTCCTGCGGCGGCATGGCGTTCGCCTTCGTCACTTCCCGGAAGAAGGCTTCCATCTGTCCGGCGGGCAGAAAGGCGATCAGCATCCTGCCGCGTGTTTCGCCAACAAACGCCCAGACGTGCGGCACGCGGCGCGGCGCAAGCAGCGAATCGCCGGGGCGCATCTGAAATCGCTCTGCGCCCACCTCAATGACAAATTCACCTTCAGCACAATAAAACCACTCATCCTGATCGTAATGCAGATGGCGCGCCGGGCCGCCTTTGGCATGAAAGGTATTCTCGATGATGAACCCGCCGTCCGTTATCAGCTTGAACTGAATCGCGCTGACACCCAGTCCCCGGTGTTCGCCAAAGCGATCCTCACCCGCCGCCACCCGCAGCACATCTGAAGTTGGCCGTTGTTCGCTCATAATACTGCCACCCTCTGCCCCTGACTAACCATAAACGTGCAGCGATAGCAGCGATTGTATCACGCTTTGCGGTTGCGGCTGACAACGCTCAAAATCTGGTCATGGCGGGCGAAAATTACCAGCGTATCGCCGGCCTGCACGACGATTTGCCGGGATGGCTGAACTTCCGTGCTGCCATTGCGCCCGTGCAGCACGATGTCCATCTGGTTCTGCGTTTGCAGCGTGCCCACCTCCTGACCATCCAGGAACGATCCGGGTTCGACTGTCAGGCGGATCAGGCTGTAGTCCATGCCGTTGACGTGTATCGTCTGCGTGATTTCCACCCCCACCGCCGAACCGGCAAACGCCGGCGCGGCCAGATCGGACGCGCTCATCACCGCTTCCACCCCCATGAACTGCTTCATCTGTTTGGAGAACTGGTCATCCCACATGCGGGCGACGATGCGGACATTGGGATTCAGATCGCGGGCGCGCATGATCGCTTCCAGATTGGTATGGTCGTTAGCGGTACAGGCGATAAACGCCAGCGCCGACCGCAGCCCGGCGCGTTCCAGCACGCCCATCGAACGGCCATCTTCAACCAGCAGCGGAATACCCAGCGCCGCCAGTTCAATATCCGTTTCGGGTTTACTCTTGACATCAATGCCAACGACCTCAAACCCCATACCGGCCAGCGTGCGCGCCACGCGCAGCCCGACATGGCCGACTCCCAGAATAATGATGTGATTACGATAGGTCGAGGCCACCGCTTCCTCCCAGGCTCTCCGCCGTTCGCCACGATTAAAAAACAGCCGCACGAAATCCACCGCGCCGCGCCCGATGATGAAAGCGGCAATCGGCGGCAGCAGATACCAGAACGCCACCAGATACCACTCCGGCGGCGCCACCTCCGGTGTTTCGAGAATCATCAGTTGCAGCATGATGTACGGGCGGTCAATCAACGGAATATCGTGCCCGCGCGCGTGCTGGTACAGCTCGCCGTACAGCCAGCCGCCGCCCAGCGTCACCAGCAGAAACACCACAATCGGCACACGAAACTCTCGCCACAGCGCGGACGTATCCCGCCAGAGCGCGCGCATCACTCGCGCAAAACGGGTGCGGCGGCGCCGCCCCCGAGGAAACACTAACCGGGTATAAGGCACGTCTGACTCCCTCGCCGTGAAATACCAGGGTCTATTGTACCGGCCACCGCCGATTTTCGCCCTCATACGCCGGTTTTACATTTGAATGGTTGACTGAATACACGCAGACGCAGGGGCGCGGCGCGCCGCTGTTCAGGTAAAGGAGTGTTTCACATGGCGACGATTATCGGTGTATTTGACAGCGATGCTGATCTGGAGCGGGCGCTCAATCAGCTTCATGCTGCCGGTTTCGAGGACGATATACGGGTGGTTGATCCGGCGCGGCTGTCGCCGCCCAGTGTATCGGATGAAACCCTGTTAGGCGGCATTGGCGCCGTCAATTCGCCGGCCAGCAGCGGCAGCGGCGCGCCGTTACCTGCCGTCGTGCCGGCTTTTATCAATCAGGATGAACTGCTCACCGGCGAGAACATCACCGGCATCCTCGGTGACTATGATCTGACCGCCGAGGAAGCCGATTATTATGCTGACCGGGCGCAAAAAGGCAGCCGGCTCCTCATCGTGCGGGCCGAAGATGAGCATCACAACTTTATCTCGGAGATTATGCGACGCGCCCACGCCCAGCAGTGGACGGGCAAGGATACCCGGTAAACACGGTCGAGCGAGGGAGCGTCCCGGCGCTCCCCGGCAGCGCCAATCACAGATTTAAGCTAACTTCCCGTATTCCAGTCCCGCTTCGTACATGGCGACCACGTTTTCCGGCGGGCTGATGGCCTGAATGTTGTGGCACGGCGCGAGGATGTAACCACCGCCTGCGCCCATCACCTCGATGTTGTAACGCACTTCGGCCCGCACGTCGTCCACCGAGCCAAACGGCAGCGTGTGCTGGTTGTCCACCCCGCCGTGTAAGATCACCCGGTCGCCAAAATCACGTTTCAGACCGTCGCGCTCCATGCCCTGGCAGCGCCACTGAATCGGGTTGAGGATGTCAATGCCTGCTTCGATCAGGTCAGGCAGCACCTCCCGGATCGCGCCGTCACTGTGGAAGTAGACATAGACGCCGGACTCGTGCGCCAAATCCATCATGCGTTTCATGCGCGGCAGCAGAAATTCCAGGATGTGCTGGCGCGAGAACAGCAGCCGTTCCTGCCCGCCAAAATCTTCCGCCACCATCGAGAGGTCAATCCGCCCCGGCAGCGTTTCGTAAATCCGCACCGTGTCGTCGTAACAGAAACCAAACATCTTATCCAGGCAGTAGTGGACCAGTTCGGGATTTTCGATCAAATCCATATACGCCTGCTGCATCCCGCGCAGGTCTTTGTAGATCAGAAACGGCTGCGACCCGCCGCCCTGCACCGGGTAGTCCTCTTTGCCGGCGATTTGCTCCGGCAGCGAGGCATAATCGAACCAGTCCGCCGTCGGCCACGTGTAGTTGGTTTCGATTTCCTCAATCGTGCTGTAGGCCGCTAACGGATGCTCGACACATTCGGCATAGACGCCGGTACCATAATCCACATTCTCGTAACGACAGCCCCACATATCGTAACCCGGCTTCAGCGGCGGCCCGACATAACGCGGGAATAACTGCACCACACGGTCAATCTGCAAGCGGTGCATCGCGTCCCATTCGGTCGCGCAGCCGAGGTAACGCAGCAGCCCGTCGGTCGCTTCCGGCGTCGCCCAGTAATCCATCGGCACGCGGTCGGGTTTCTCACGTTTGAGAACCGCCAGCCAGCGTTCGCGGGGAGTCATTGAGGCCATAACGTAATCCTGAAAGCATTCGCCGGGGTTTAAAACCGCCCGACTGAGTGAAAAAGCCCACTGAAGGGGCTGCCAGGAAGGATAGCCTATTATCGTATGAGGCGACCTTGTGAGCCGCCTCATTCTTTACTGGCAACTACTACACGCCCACTTCGACCGGCCTGCAGCACAAGACAAGCTGCTTGGCGGCGCGCACCTCGTCCAGCCGCGAAACCGGCGTGGTATGCGGCGCGCTTTTGAGCAGGTCGGGGTTTTCATGCGCTTCAACAGCGATCTTGTGCATTACGTCAATGAAACCGTCAATCGTCTGTTTGTCTTCGGTTTCGGTCGGCTCGATCATGAGCGCCTCATGCACAATCAGCGGGAAGTAGTTGGTCGGCGGGTGAATACCGTAATCCATCAGCCGCTTGGAAATATCCAGCGCGTGGACATCCGGCACGCCCTCGAAGCGCCCTTCCAGCACAAATTCATGGCCGCAGTAGCGGTTGTACGGGATGTGGTAGGCGTCCTGCAATTTCACGCGGATATAGTTGGCATTCAGCACCGCGTGGCGGGTGATGTCCTTGATGCCCTGATCGCCGTTGATGCGAATGTAGGTATAGGCGCGCACGTGCATCCCAAAGTTGCCCTGGAACGCTTTCAGCCGCCCGATGGACTTCTCCGGCATCTGGCGGCCATACAGCGGCGCTTCGTCGTCCGTGCCTTCTTCCAGCTTCACCACCACCGGGCCGGGCAGATACGGCACGAGTTTATCGCCCACCCCGACCGGGCCGCTGCCGGGGCCGCCGCCGCCGTGCGGTGTGCTGAACGTTTTGTGCAGGTTGTAGTGCATCACATCGAAGCCGAGTTCACCCGGCTTAACCACGCCCATCAGCGCGTTCATGTTCGCGCCATCCATATACATCAGGCCGCCGCAGTCATGAACCGTCTTGATCACATCCAGAATGTGGCTCTCAAACAGCCCCAATGTGTTTGGCACGGTAATCATCATACCGGCTACCGTGTCATCGCAGGCCGCTTTCAGGGCTTCCAGATCAACATCGCCGTTCTCGTCGGACGGCAGTTCCACCGCCGTGTATCCGGCCATTGTCACGGTCGCCGGATTGGTGCCGTGCGCGCTGTTGGGAATCAGAATCTTGGTGCGCTGAGTATCGCCCCGGTCGAGGTGATACTTGCGGATCATCAGGATACCGGCGAACTCGCCCTGCGCGCCCGCCGCCGGCGCCAGGCTGACGGACTTGAAGCCGGCGATTTCTGCCAGCCACGTTTGCAGGTCATACATCAGCGCCAGCGCCCCCTGCGAGCCTTCATCATCGTGCAGCGGGTGCAGGTGCGCCATGCCGGGCAGCCGCGCCATGTCTTCGTTGATCTTGGGGTTGTACTTCATGGTACACGACCCCAGCGGATAGAAGCCCTGGTCAATGCTGTAATTGAGGTGGCTGAGATTAACGAAGTGGCGAATCACTTGCAGTTCGCTCACTTCCGGCAGGTCGAGATTCTCGCGCAGCAGGTCGGCGGGCAGCGCCGTTTCCGGCACGTCCACGTCCGGCAGCCTCACGCCGCAGCGACCCGGCACGCTGATGTCGTAAATCAGGGGTTCAGTCATGATGCCACTTCCTTCAACGCCTCGACCAGCGTATCAATCTCATCCTTACGATTCATCTCGGTCACGGCCACCAGCATGTGATCTTTCAGGTGCGGGTAGTCCTGCCCCAGATCGTAACCGCCGATGATGCCGCGTTCGATCAGCTTTTCGTTGATCGTCGCTACCGGCTGCGGGCACTTCACCACGAACTCGTTAAAGAACGGCTTGCTCATATCTACCTGGAAGCCATCCAGCGCGTTGATCTGCTGCGCCGCGTAGTGCGCCTTGTGGTAACACAGTTCGGCCACCGTCTTCAGGCCGCACTTCCCCATCAATGACAGATAGACGCAGGCCGACAGCGCCATCAAACCCTGATTGGTGCAGATATTGCTGGTCGCTTTTTCGCGGCGGATGTCCTGCTCACGCGGGCGCAGCGTCATCACATAGGCGCGTTTGCCGTCCTGATCCACCGTTTCGCCCACAATCCGCCCGGCAATCCGCCGCACGTAATCCGTCTTCACGCCGAAGAAACCCAGATACGGGCCGCCAAAGCTCAACGGGATACCCAACGGCTGGCCTTCGCCCACCGCAATATCCGCGCCCAGTTCGCCGGGGGATTTGAACAGCGCCAGCGCCATTGGATTCACGACCATGACCAGCAGTGCGCCCGCCGCGTGAACCTTATCCGCCAATCCCTTCAGGTCATCAATCTGCCCGAAGAAGTTGGGGTAGGCCACCGCCAGCATCGCCGTGTTGTCATCCAGCATATCAGTCAGGTCGGTGATATCGGCCTTGCCGCCATCACCGACAAATTTCAAATTCTGCCCCTGATGATAGGTGCGAACAACCGCGCGATACTGCGGGTTGATCGCCGGGCTGAGGATGATCTTATTGCGCTTGCGGCGCGTGGCTTCCACCGCGACGGTGACCGCTTCGGCCAGGCTGGTCGCGCCGTCGTAATGGCTGGCGTTAGCCGCTTCCATACCGGTCAGCACGCTGATCATGCTCTGGTATTCAAAAATGGCTTGCAGCGTACCCTGGCTGACCTCCGGCTGGTACGGCGTGTAGGCCGTGTAGAACTCGCCGCGCAGCAGGATATGGTTCACCGCCGCCGGGATGAAGTGATGGTACGCCCCCGCGCCGCGAAAGATGGCATAATCGCCAGCGTGTTCGTTGGCTTCGGCCAGGGCTTGCAGTTCGGCAGCCACATCCATCTCACTCAACGGCGCGGGCAAATCCAGCGCCGGAAAGCGGTGGGCTGCGGGTACAGCTTCAAACAGGTCTTCGATGGTAGTAACGCCGATAGCGGCCAGCATTTGCTGGCGTTCGGCATCCGAGTGAGGAATATAGCTCATAACATTTGCCTCAAAGGGTCTCGGTAGAGGAGGGTCTAAGACCCTCCCCTACACATATCTTTGTATTTGGGCGCGGCGCGCCGTACCCCAACGACGTTTGTCGCCTCTCTGTCGGGGTGCATGGCGGTGCGCCCCGTTATCCAGCCCTCATTCCCCATAATGTGCAGGCACACCTTTTAAAGCCCCTCTCCCTTGACGCGCGAGCGGAGGGGTTGAGGAGAGGGCAAAAAGATTACTCCCGGCTGTTGCAGTATTCCGCGTAGGCCGCCGCGTCCATCAGATCATCGGCTTCAGCCGCATTGCTCACATCAAACTTCACAATCCAGCCCTTGCCATAAGGATCGCTGTTAATCAGTTCGGGTTCGTCTTCCAGCGCCTCGTTGACCGACGTGATCTTGCCGCTGACCGGTGCGTACACATCCGACGCGGCCTTGACCGATTCAATCGAGCAGAAGGTTGAACCTTTTTTCAGCGTATCGCCCGCGTCCGGCAGATCAACGTACACAATGTCATTGAGCTGATCCTGTGCGTAATCGGTCAGTCCCATCGTACCGACGCCGCCTTCCAGCCGCAGCCATTCATCATTCTTCGTATATTTCAAATCTTCGGGGGTCTTCCAGTTTCCCATGTTGTTACTCTCCTGAAATAAATGATTGGGTGTTGTAGTAGGGACATGGCGGCGCCATGTCTCGACCATGTTATCCGCAAATAAAAAGAGCGCACCTGCGAAAATGCTGTGCGCTCTGTCGGACTTATACCCTTCAGAGTGAGCGGCCTGTGAATCCTTGAACCTGAGAGTTTCGCCCCCCGGCCAGCAAAACCGGACAGCTTGCCCCTTCGGCGTCTCGACGATGAGAACTCTCTCCGCAGGCCGTTTTGTTATAAAGGTAGTATACCGGCTTTATGGCGCGCCTGCAACGCCGCCAGCCTTAAGACTTGTCCGGTTCTACCGCCAGCCAGTTATACAGGGTTTGCCGCGCGTCACTGCTCAAAGCCAGGTTAAACGCCAGAAGGCCGGTCGCATCAGCAACGAGCGTGGGGCGCAGCAGCAGCACGCCGTCGGGTTTCAACCCCAGCGCCAGAAACGCCTGCCCGGTGCCGACCTGCCGCGTGGTGTTCAGCCCTTCCACCGGCTGAAGCCGCTGCAAGACCCGCGTGAACTCGTCCAGGCGCGGGCGGAGCGCCACTTCCAGCGGGCCATAGCTGGCGGAAATGACAATGTAGCTCCCCTCGCGGCGCATCGCCAGCACCGGCGAACCGGCAGCGGCCTCTTTCGTCGTCAGCGAAATCACGCCGCTGTCCGAATCCACGGTCGCATGGTCGAGGAGTTCAAAGTTTCGCATGAGTGCCCCCTTGCTCCCAAATTCACAGATGCATCACCGGGAGTATAACACAGCTTACAGCACCGTGGATATGAACCATTCTCAACGATGGTCACAAAATTCCGTTTGTGCAGCTCATTCAATTTGAACAGAAATGTGCTACGCAGCGACTTATGCTAATCTCAACCGATGTCAAAACACCGAACGCTGCTCAAGAAGAACAGCTTTCAACTGGGGAATTCAAACGGTGAGGGGATGATGAGACGATCTGTACCGGCTCAGGTTTGGATGATAGTTGTCTTGATCTGCCTGAGCATCATATTACCGCTTTCTGCAAAAAGCCTGCCGCCCCAATTATATCAACCACCAACAGACGAAGCAGTGGATTTAGCCGTAGAAGTCACTGTCGCTTTCGATCATGGCGGCGATATTTATATTACGGACTTTTCTGGCGACCCGACACCTATTACGAACAACGACACGTATAAAATGATCCCTGCCTGGTCACCTGATGGAATGCAGCTTGCATTTCTCTCCAGCGCTTCTTACCGGACGGCCAATAATAAAGCCTTCCTTCACATCATCGATCTGGCAACGGGAGTAGTCCGGCAGTTGAGCGAACAGGCGTTTACGTCAGAAACAACTCTTATATGGTCACCGGATGGACGATATATTGCGGCCACGTTGGGCACGATTTTCATTGTGAACGTTGAAACCGGGGAAGACTGGAAACTCCCCGTAGACTGCGGGACGTGTTCCGTCAACTGGTTACTGGATAGTTCAGGTTTGATCTTTGAGTCGAGAGGGGAAATTTTTAGGATTGACATTGACGGAGAAAATCTGTTGCAAATTACCCACTCTCCACCAAATGCTTATCGTCCTGCACTATCTCCTGATTCCGATGATGTGCTTTTTGCAGCTTCCGGGCTTTACAACGTGAGTTTGTATGATTTGGCGATCAATCAGGTCGCAGGTTTATCCGGCCATGAGATATTTCCACATTACTGGTCGCCGGATGGTCAAGCTATCGCCTTTGGGGTTGCCCCGGCTTATAGTTCTGATGTTGTCGTACCAGGGGGCGGTGATGTCTACGTCATCAACAAGGATGGTACGGATATGCGAGTAGTCACTGGTACTGGAAATGATGGGCTTATCGGCTGGACAAATGACAGCGGGCACGTGATCTACTACGAAGGCGAACCGGGCAGTGCTGGCGGATCATTTTTCGTGGTAAACGTGTCTGATCTCACCCGGACTCGCCTAAGCGGTGAAATAATGGACAGGATGTGTTCCTACGGGAACTGCCGTAATATCGCCATTCGTCCTTAGGCTACCGCCTCGGCTGAAGCCCGGTCAGCACCTCGTAGCTGATGGTGTCCAGCTTGCGGGCGATGTCAGCGGCGGTGATCGTTTCATCGCCCTGCGTGCCGATCAGCACCACCTCATCACCGATCGAAACATCGGGAATGTGTGTCACGTTAATCGTCGTCTTTTCCATGCTCACGCGCCCCACCACCGGCGCGCGCTGGCCGTGTACCAGCACTTCGCCACAGTTGCTCAGACCGCGCCGGAAGCCGTCAGCATAACCCACCGGAATGACGGCGATCCGTTCCTCACCCGGCGTGCGGTAGGTGTTGCCATAACCGACCGGATGATTCGGCGGCAGCGTTTTTACCTGCGCGACGGTCGTTTTCCATGCCAGCACCGGCTTCACCCCATCCGGCAGCCTGAGCTGGTCGTCCGGTGACAGGCCGTACAGCGCCAGCCCGACACGCACCATATTGAAGTGATTCTCTTTCGTCGCCAGCGTCCCGGCGGAATTAGCCGCGTGGATGTAGGCAAAGTTGAAGTCCGAGGCGCGTAACGGGCGCAGCAGATCTTTAAAGGTTTTCACCTGCTGCGCGGTATAAGCCGCGTCACTGTCCGCCGACGAAAAATGCGTGTAGATGCCTTCGATTTCCAGATGGTTGAGATTGATCAGGTGGCGAAAGAAACTCAGTGTCTCGCTTGCCAGCACGCCCACCCGCCCCATGCCAGTATCCACTTTGACATGAACGTACAGCTTGCCGCCCAGTTCGCGGGCAGCCCGGTGGTACGCCCGCGCCAGATCAAGATCATACAGCGTCAGCGTGATGTGCTGGCGCACCGCCTGCCGCACCAGATACACCGGCGTATAACTCATCACCAGCACCGGCGCATCTATGCCCGCGTCGCGCAGTTCGAGCGCCTCCGCCATCGAAGCCACCGCCAGATATTCCGCGCCGTTCAGCAGCGCCGTGCGGGCGACTGAGACCGCGCCATGCCCGTAGGCGTTCGCCTTGACAACCGCCATCAGTGCCACGCCATCACCAATGGACGTTTTAATCGCCCGCGCGTTCGCCGCCAGCACATCCAGATCAATCTCGACCCAACTGGGACGCACCGGCTGTACCAGCGCCAGCATTTCCTGGGTTGTCCCCTGGCGCGGCAGCCGGACGCGGCTGGCCGGATCGCTCAGCAGCGCCGCCACCACCAGTTCCATGCGGGATGACGCGCCGCCCGTCACGATGACCACATCATTCTGTGACGGCTGATACCGGTCTTTCAGCGTCGTGATCGCGTCCTGGGTGCTGTACGTCAGGCAGACGCGCTTGTGATCAATGCCCCGGTCGAGCGCCGCCCGCCCGACCTGCGCCGCTTCGTTGCCTTCGGTGATGATGAGATCGGCCACATCGGCGGCGCGCTGGCCCACCAGACGGTGGCCGTACTGGCTGTACGAGCCGAGGTTGTCCAGATCACCCATCACAAAAATCACGCGGTGTTTGCTGTCTATCGGGCGATCATCGTTCACCGCCTGAATCCAGTTCAGCGCCGCCAGCGCCGAACCCGGTGTCGCCGTATAGGTATCGTCAATCAGGATACAGCGGTCGGGGCCGGCGTGGGGGTGCATCCGCCCCGGCAGATAGGCCATATCGCTGATCGCCCGCAGCGCCTCATCCACCGGCGTATCGTAGTGCAGGCCAACGGCCAGCCCCGCCAGCACGCCGTAAAGCTGGTGTTTCCCCAGCAGCGGCGTCCAGCGTCCCACGTACCGCTCGTTTTTGTACCGGATGTCGAAGCCGGTTTTCGACAGGCCGACGACCACGTTGTACGCCATCACATCCGCGCCAAAACCTTCCATGCCCACCATTAATACGGTAGCGCGGGTCGCGGCGGCCAGCTCGCGCACCCGGTCATCGTCGTAGCTCAGAACGGCCAGGCCGCTGGGCGCCAGCCGTTCCATCAGCACGCGGGTTTCCTGCACGATCTCGTCCACATTCGCAAACATATCGGTATGCGCGAGGCCGATATTGGTAATCACACCCACATCCGGCTGGATGGTCTGCACCATGTCGGCCATCTCGCCGGGATAATTAGGCGCCAGTTCCAGCACCACAAATTCGTGGTCGGCGGTCAGGCGCGCCAGCGCCAGCGGCAGGCTCAGCCGCCCGTTCAAGTCCACCTCACTGGTATGCACGGCATAGCGCGTGCCCAGCACCCGGCTGATGGCCTGCACCGTCACCGACTTTCCCGCCGTACCCGCCACCGCCACCACCTGAATCCCGGTCTTATTCAGTACGTGCCGTGCCCAGGCCATCAGCGCCGCTTCCGTATCCTTCACGATGACAACCGACACCCCCTCGGTGTCAAAATCCGGCGGGTTCACGCACAGGATGCCGATCACCCCTTTGGCGACCGCTTCTCGCATGAATTGATGGGTATCACCCCGGTCAGTCTTGAGCGCGACGTAGAGCTGGCCTTCGCCGGCCCAGCGCGAATCGAGACAGAAATCGGTGAAGATATGCGCGGCGGGTTCGCCAAACAGTTGGCCGTTGGAAGCCTCCAGCAGATCGTACAGGCTGATCATAATGCACCTTCAAACTGGCGCAGGCGACAGACGCCAAGAGTTTGTTATAATGACGGTGGTTTCTCGCAAGGACTCGCCTAATGTCATTTTATTTCGAGATTG
>JARKOK010000073.1 GCA_029975765.1 Aggregatilineales bacterium | reverse complement strand
GAACAGCTTACCCCCCGCGTCAATCGTCGGCCTCACCGCCCGCATCAGTTGGTTGAAGTTGGGGATCAGATCGGCCTCGTCCACCAGCACGTAGGTCGCTGTATAACTGTCGCCGCCGGTGGTGGGGAAACTGTACGCCACACTGCCATTGCTCAGCTTAAGCTGCGTCGCGTTGTCTACCTCGATCCCCGCCGCCTGCATCCACCACGGCAGCCGGTCGTACATCCCCCGCAGCCGCTCCGCTCCCAGCAGGTAAATCGCCTCGTCCTCACGCTTGGAGAACAGCAGCACCGTCGCAATCGGTCGGAACAGCATCAGCCACAGCGCCACCGCCAGCCCCAGCCAGGTCAGCCCGATTTGCCGCGCCTTCAGCGCAATCGTGAATTGATGCCCCAGCAGCAGATTCAGCGCGTCAATCTGCTCTTTCCACAGCTCGAATGGTATCCAGTCCATATCCTGTGGATCGTAAATCTGGCAGTACTCGGTGATGAAGTACTGGCAGTCCGCCGCGCACAGTATCACCTCCGCTTCTTCGTAGGCTGCCCGGTACAGCGTATGGAAAAACTGTTGGGTTTCGCTGGGGGTGAAGTGAAAACGCCGGAGGGCGCGCTGGATCGCGGCCTGCTGCCGGTCGTTAAACCTCGGTTGGATTGTCGGCAGCGTCATGTTTCTCGCGCTGGCCCATCATCTGAAACAGGTCTTTCATGCTGTCCACGCTGGCGCTCTGGATCGGCTCGCCGCCGCTGGTTACATCCATCTCCGCTTTCGGCGGCCCGTCCACCTGGCCGAAAACCAGCTTCGCCAGGCCGATGTACTCCTGGGCGTCGAGCGTCATCACGTTGCCGCCGCCAAAGTCAATCTTGCCGCTGGTCAGTCCTTCCCAGATACGCCCCACCATCACCTTGCGCGCGGCCAGCTTTCTGCCGTCCACCTCAATGCGCTTGCTGCCCGCCTTCTCCAGTAGGGTCGTCAGCGCCCGCGTTTTGGGTGGCCGCCCCTTGGGATTGCCGGACTGCCCCGGCTTCCATGCGGTTGATGGTGCTTTCCGTACCATATCTGTTTCGTACCTGTTTTACAGACCTATGCCACCAGGCGCGACGCCGGCAGCCACCCGCCGCGCTGCCCGCGCCGGGCGATGATTTCCCGCTGCTCCAGCCGGACTAAAATGTACCGCACCGTGCGTGGGTCTTTGCCGATGAAGTCGGCGATCAGCGCCGTCCGCACTGCCGCCTGTGTGTCACGGTAGAACTGATTGACCATCTTGAAAACGAATTGTTCTGTCGCACTCATACCCTTGATCGAAAAGAATAGTTGTCCCCTGTGATTAGTCTCACTCAATGAATCGCCGTTATCGGAAACAATCCCAACGGTTTGGAAATAAAAACGCCGCTGGTCAACTCCAACAGCGGCGTTCATTGATTCGAGGGGCTAACCCTTCTTTCTTTTATGTCGGTTCGGCCATTGTTCTG
>JARKOK010000068.1 GCA_029975765.1 Aggregatilineales bacterium | reverse complement strand
CTGTCCAGCGCCCGCCAGCGCCCGCCAATGTCGGACAGCACCCGGTTGGCGCGCGCGGCTTCGCTGCGCAGTTCGATCAGCAGGCGGCTGTAGGGGAACAGATAACCCGCGTCCGGCAGTTCGAGATAACCACGCGGCGCGCCGCCCAGCGCCCATGTACCCGTCCAGTAGTAACGGTTATTCAGCTTAAATTGCAGCAGGAAAGCCCCCGCATCACTGGAGCCTAACCGTCCGGTGACTTCCACCTGCACATAACCATCCAGTGGGTAGTCTACCTGCGTCGAAGGGTCAACCCCACCTTCGTACATATACAGCCCCGGCCCAATCGTGATCGTTGGCCCGGCCTCGCGCGCGGTGGCGACGGTCTTCACGCCGTCAATCGGAAGCTGCAAAATGTCTCCCGACCATGCCAGCAGCCAGTACGCCACCCAGCCGTAGGTCACACCATTCACGGTAAACGGCTGTGCCGCCTCATCATCCAGCACCACACCCTCGTAGGCGATTTGCAGCCAATCGCCATCTACGGTGCGTCCCGTCGCGCGATAGGTTGTGCCAAAAGGCAGCACCGCCAGTTTGTCCCAGTGACGCCCCGGCCCGGCACGCAGCGCGGCGTTATCCTGCACCGTAACGTAGACCGGTGGATAGTCCGTTTCCTGCGCGGCGGCGGAACGCACAAGCAGCACCAGCAGCAGAAAGGTCATAAGCAGCAACAATCGTTTGAGTTTCATCGCGGGTTCACCTGTCGTTTGATTGCGCGCAATATCGGGACACGGCCTGTCGTGTCCCGACGAAATGTTTCTTTATTATGGTGCTGCCGTGGCTGTAAGGGTCGGCGTCGGTGTTACGACGCGGCCATCACCATACGTGCCCGGCTCCTGCGCCCAGACCAGAATGTTGACCACGCCAGTCGTCAGATCAACCACCTCACCCGTTTCCACGTTCAGGATCAGCGTGTGTGCGCCGACGCCGGCCTGGGACTCGTCCTTGGGCAGCGGCGCAATCAGAGCGACGTAGCGGTTATCGGGCGACCAGGTGAACGACCCCTGATAGAGCCGCGCGCCGGTTTCCGGCAGGCAGTAAGTGCGAACGAGATTGGTCTGGCTGTCCCACACGGCCACCGGCTGCGCCCGCGACTGCGTGTTAAAAACGCGGTAGCGGCCATCGTTTGACCAGGGGCCGGCGTAGCTGTCACCCAACTGGCGGTTGTTCACCTCCGGGAAGCGCACTTCATACACCTCGGAATACCGTCCATTGGGCAGTGGAAAACGATAAAACAGCCGGTCGCCCAATGGATGCCAGAACAGGTTGAGCTTTCCAATTTCACTCTGCGCGAAGGGACGATACTCGTGTGTATCGCTGTTATACAGGTAATACTTAAGGCCGGTACCCACGCCAGTATTGTAGCTGGTGTAGGCCACCACCCAGGGGCCGCCCGGCTGGCGGCTTTCTATCACCGTCGGAATTGTATTGATGGTAACATCCGGTATCCAGGGGGGCGGATCGGGATACACGTTCATCACATCGCGGATATAAGCATTTACATAATATACGGCGCTGGTCGGTACGGCGGTTATCGGAATACGCGCCGACCATTCAATCGTCCGGTCGCCCGACCACCACAGATCACGCGGGACGGGTGTGGCCGGGTACGGCGTGCGCAAATCCCACAGCACGCGCGGGTCACTTTTATCCGGTCGCGTGATATAGATCGCTTCGTAACTTTCCGCCAGAATCCAGGCGTTGTCCGGCGAGAACTGGCACTGAATCCCCTTGCCGCACCGGATGATATCCGGGTCTTCGCGGCGTGTGCCGGTCTCCGGTTCGATGCCCCACAGCACGTCGCCATACACTTCGGCATACAGCCGTCCGGTCGCATCGTACCCCGGCGGCAGGTTTCTCATCGTAAACAGCGTTTCGGAGGGACACAGGTCAATTTGCTCTGAGTCGGCAAACACACGCTCCTGCGGACGCGGGTAAAGCGTCTGCTTCGGCGTCGGCGTCAGCGTCGGACGCGGCGTGCCGATAGCATTGTAGGTCGGTGACGACGACGGCATCGCCTGGATGAGATTCGCCTGTGCCAACTGCGCGGCGGCGGTAGCCGTCACCTGCTGCATGATCGAATCGTAGGTGACGATCAGCCGGTAGATGATGAGTTCCCCCGGCAGGCTGGATGCAGCCAGCAGGTCGGCGTCCGGGCTGAGGATAGCCGTCCCCAGCGAACGGTTCTCCGTTTTCTGGAACAGATCGTAAACCGGTTCAAGCGGCCGGCGCTCCACCACTGGCGGCTGGTACGCGCCGCTGGCACGCGCGCCGGTCTGAGCATTGATAAACAGCGTAATGCCTAACGAGGGATCAAATGTGTCTTCGGGGCGGATTTCACCAATACCTTCGCACAGCAGCACGGCTAATCGCTGGCGTTCCTCCGGCGTGGAATTCAACGTCATGGCCCGCCACGCTGCGCTGTACTGTTCGACCTGGCCGGGATAACGGTCTTTCAAACACTGCGGCACTTCGCCGGTCGGCACGCCGGTTACAGCCAGATACGTCGGTACCGGCGTGGGCCGCAGCCGCTGTTCCACGCCAGCCGCCGTGTCCGGCAGAGTCGCGCAGATGCTCTGGGACAGCCGATCCAGTTGGTCGGCGCGCAGCCGCAGCACCAGCCGTTCCCACAGATTGAGGAACGTATTCACCTGCTCCGGGTAAGCCTGCGCGATACATGCCGGCAGACCGCTCCGCGCGTAGTCCACGCCGTACACCCGTCCCGGCAGATCGCTGGCCGCGCCCTGCCCGTAGACGTAGGCGGTTTCATCGTCCACCCAGCCATACTGGCGGTAGCCGATGGGCGGCAGGTCGTCGCCCGCCACAAACACCGTCTGGCCGGCCCGATAATCATAGATAGCGACCTGATTACCCGGTGAGTACGGGCCGTACTGGTTTTCGGAATAGATCACCAGAAAGCGCGTCCAGGAGGGATTGGCATAGACTTCGGCTACGCTGCTGCCAGGCACCACCGCGAACGATACGGTGTACCGTTCCAGCGTGTTCATGTCCACCACCTGTACCCCGCCGCCACCGCTGTCGGTGCTGAACTGCGAGAGATAGCGATAACCGTCTGAAGAAGTAGCAATGATTGAACCCTGCAAGCGAACGACTTCGCGGCGCAGCACTTCGCCAGTTGCCACGCTCCACTCGCGCCATTCCGTTCCGGCCAGGGTGATGATCTTCTGGCTGTCGGCGCTCCAGAAGAAGCGGTCGAAACTGCGGGAGTAACGCAGGTCTTCCGCCAGCACATTCTGAGTCGCCGCATCCAGCCGTTGAAAATCGCTGATGATCACCTCGCCGGTTTTATCAAACGCCAGCACGCGGTTTTTGATGTTCCGCCGGTAGCTGCCAATCGCTCGCAGCGCCGGTAAAATACGCCGGACTTCCTGCCCGCTGCTCAGGTCATAGGTGATGATGTATTCGTCGCCATCGTTCCGGCGCATTAATACCCGCTCGCCGTTCGGGCTGATCACCATCTGCTGCGCGGCATTGGTTTCACTAAACCGGAATCTACCGGTCTGCGAGTCTTCGTCAAATACATACAGCAGCGCGCGCACGTTGTCGCTGGTGCCGGTCGGCGGCACCACCAGATCAAGCAGCGTGACGGTCAGCGGGCGGCTGCCATAAAGATTCACATCCCGGTAGTAATAACCGAGGAACACTTGCAGCAGTGGATTGCTCCGCCGTGATGCGGTTCCCCCCACGACCCGCGCCATCGAACCGACTTCCAATCCGCCGATGAGACTCAGATCATCCGGCGACAAATCCGTGTTCATCGGAATTTCGACCAGCACGCCGCGCCGGGTATCCACTTGCAACAGCGTATCGGTCGTCACCGGACGCACGTAGATGGTATTGTCACGCAGGCTGAGCCATACATTGAGCGGGTCCTGCTCGTAGCGGTCGGTCGGAATTTCGTACTCGACCTTCAGGCTGTGCGCGTCCATCACGCGCAGGCGGGCGGGCAGCGCCGCGACAATTTTATCGTCGGGTGACAGCACAAAGCCGAAGGCGTAATCAAACATCTGCACCGCTTTCAGACCATTGGGGAAGCTCGAAGGCGCTTCCCCACGTGCCGCCGGCAGATGCCACACCCAGGGATAAACAATGGTATCCGTCTCGGTACGGCGCAGGGCGCGCGGCGCGGGGTAGATGCCATAAAAAACCAGGATGTCATCCTGACTGGAAAAGGCCATCGGGCCAATCAACTGCTTCGCATTCAGATTATCCAGCATGGCGACGCGCGTTCCGGTGTCCGTGTCCCACAGTTCCATCGTCACATTGTAAGCGACCGCCAGCCAGCGGCCATCATGGCTGAAGGTGATGTCTCCATACTGGCCGCGTTCGTGCAGCACAGCAATGGTTGAATAATCGAGCGCGTTCACCAGCAGCAGGCGGTTGTAGGCATCGGCGACAGCCATACGCTCGCGCTGTGGGTCATACACGATCTTACGCGGCAGCGCCCGCCCAATCTCCGCCTCGATCTGAAACGCGATCTCCGGCGTGGCTTCGGGCGTGGTTTCCGGCATGACAGGCACAGTCTGCGACAGGGCCGCGCCAGAGGTGAAAATCAGCACCAACAGCAGTAGAAAGGCATACGTTCGCCGCATACGGTTATCCTGGTTGTGCAGTAGATAAGGTATCGGTAGGAGAAGACCTGAAATCCTCCCCTACTTTCAGCTTAAACGCAGACCGGCGATTCGTGTCAAGCGTTTGCCTGACGACTCGCCTACGGTTGCGCCCCGGTTTACAAAAAATATTATATAGTGGAATCAGCACTTGCACCGCTCAGGAACAACCCATGATACGATTTCTTCTTTTACTGGTGTGGCTGGTTACATCTTTTTCCTGGACGGCCTCGGCGCAGGCCACCTGCACCCCGGCGGCTGGCGAACCCATCCGGTTGGGCGCAGTCTTTCCGCCGGAAACCCTGTTCAGCGCCGGGGCTGCCGACGCCTACCGGGGCGCTGCCGCGATGGTCGAAGCGTTTAACAACTGCGGCGGCGTGAACGGCCGTCCGATTGAGTTAGTCTATGCACCGGCGGCGAATTTTAATCAGGTCATCGAGGCGGTTGACCGGCTCGGTGACGTGCCGCTGATTATCGGCAGCGGGTCGTCCGCCGTCAGTGCCGCGCTGGTTGAGCTATCGCAGGGCGGCACCTTTGTCTACTGGGAAGTGAGCGAGCCGCTCGACTATTACCATCAGTGGAGTTTTTCGCCGCGCCTGAACAGTTATGACCTGGGGTTGTTCACGGCAGAATTCATCCAGAATATCATCGCCGCCAGCATCCTGGACGGCGGCACGGTAGCGGCGGCGCTGGTCTATGATGACCGCCCGCGCGCCCGGATGACGGCGGACGGCCTGCGTACCGGATTGGATAACGTGCAGGAATATACCTACACTGCTCCCCTGTCTTCCGCGTACAATCTGGGAGTCGAACTGCGTGAGGCAGCCGTTAACACGGTGATCGTCGTAGGGGCGGATAATGACGCTGACCGCCTGTGGCGTGCGATGCGGCAGGCGAACGCCAACGTGCAGGCGTGGATACAGATCGGCGGCAGCAGCTACCGGCGCGCGACCTGCAGCCGGCTGGGTAACACGGACGGCCTGATTACCATCAGCGCCACCGGCAGCGCCAGCCGGGACTATTACAGGAATCAGATCGGCGCGCTGTACGACATTTATCGCGCCGCCTATGGGGCGCGTTTCCAGCAGTCGCCCGGCGAGCAGGTCGATCAGGCCGCTTCCGGCCTGTATCTGCTGCTGCGCGGCGTGCTGCCGCAGACTGAAACGTTCACTAGTGAGGGGATTCAACAGGCGATTGTGGCTGCCGACATCCCTGCGCCAGCGGGTTTGCTGGGGGAAGGTCTGGCTTTTCCTTTCGGCGCTGGCACCAACACACGCGCCGGTTCGCTCATCTGGCAGCGTCAGAACGGGCGCTTCTGCACCATATACCCGGACGCGCTGGCTACCTGTGACCAGCCGTTACAGCCCTTCCCGACATGGCGCGACCGCGCTAAACTGGAAGCTGAGACGGCCTGCCAGGACGAACCGCTGTCACCAGCACCACGCCCAACTGCACTACCGAAGCTATAACCATGTTACGCTTTTCTCAGGAGAAACCACCGTGCGGCGAGCTGTCATTATCCTCATCTGCGCTCTTAGTCTGGTGATCGCGTCGGCAGTGCTGGCGCAGCCCCCCGGCGACCCGGACGCCGCCCGCCCTGGCGAAATCATTACCGGGCTGGTGGAATTCGACGGCGCGCGGGTATATGTTGGGCCGGACTTCGCCTATGACATCATCGGCCAACTGCAAAAAGACACCTCGGTGGTCGTGCTGGGGCGCAGCGGTGATTTTTATTACGCCTGGACGGGCAGCCAATGGCTGCAAATCCGTTACGAAGGGCAGAATGCCTGGGTCTATGCCCGGCTGATCCGTACCAGTATTCCCTTTAACAGCATCCCGCCGACCGGTCGCCCGCTGCCGCGCAACCGGAATGGTCGCGTGCCGGATGCCTTTAATCTCTCGGATGACGTGTGTAATACATGGCGCGGCGAGTTTTCACAAAGCGGCAGTTTCATGGATGGGGATGCCGTCATCACCGTCACCTATCCCGAACTGCCGGGCGCGAATATCTACAGTGTGATCGTGATTCAGCCGTCCGGCGACCGCACCGCTTTCGACAGCACTACCACGACCGCCGAAATTCTCCTCCGCAGGCTGCCCAGACAGGAGGGTACGTATACCTGGCGGGTGGCGCCGTACTGGTCAAATGGCACGGAGCGGTACAACTGGCAGCAGATTTGCCTGCTGCAAACCGGCGGCACCTTTACTGTTCCGGTTGCCCCGACCACGCCACGACCACCGCGCTACCGCTACGGCGGCCCCCGGACGCCGCAGCCTACGCTCACGCCAGCGCCGCTCGTCCCCTGATGCTCGCAGGGCGGCCCGGCATGGCCGCCCACAGAATGATTATCCGGCGATTTTCCGCCGCAGCGTTTCCATACGCTGTATAAGCGCCGTCAAAATGGACTGCGCGCTCATAGCGTCGGCATAGGCGCTGGAGATTTCCTTCGGTAGATAAATGCCACAGCGCCGCATCGGTTCAATCGCATCATTGAGATCATCAACCGCCCGTTTCAGCACCCGCTCCTGGCGGCGCAGTTCCGGCAGTTCGGCCAGGTCCCGCGGTGAATTGACAAAATACGGAACATCTGGCGGAGCAGCGCAAGCCATCGTCTCGCCCCGCGCCATCATCCTCCAGTAAGCGGCAACCCCGGCGGCAGTTTCATTTACGGGTTGAACGAAGGCCAGCAGCCGGTCAATCTGCGCGATTTGTACTTCAGGCGGAATAATCTCCAGCGCGGCGAAGCGTTCATCCCCGGCATATTCCGGGCTGATCGGCACCGCGTTCAGGTCGGCAGTGGTACGGGTGACAAATTCCACCACCCAACCAACGGTGCCGCGAAAATTGATTTTGAGCCACTGCGCGTCCGGCGTGCGCTCAATGACCGGCAGCGTCAGGTCAGCCGGCACGACGACCACCGCTGGTTGGTTACGTCCCGGTGCGCTCCGCAGCGTACCCTCGCCAATCATCAGGACTGCTATACCGGTATCCATAACGGGCGCAGAGCCGGTAACGCCGGTCGTCGCATCGGTCAGCGGCAGTTGGGCAATCTCAAAGGTAAGCGCCACCAGTTTGCGGTTGATCCAGCCTGTTTTCGCCAGGTTGCCAGCGCGGGCGACTTGCAGCCACTCACCATCCACATTACGACCGATGGCAACCAGGCTGTCATTTTCAAAGACTGAAGCGACCGCAGGCGCGTCCAGCGCCGGCGCCGCCCGTAAAAAGGCACTGGCGGCGGTCACTTGCAGGACAAAAGACGATTGAGCATTCGCCACGAAGGGGACAATACAGACGGCCATGAACCACACAAGGAGTCGTCGCATAAGGCTTCATCCTGAAAAGTGCGAATAACTCTTTTCATTATAGCGATACCTGCGTCGTCTCACTGGCTGTATTCCATACGTTCAGGCAACGATTCTCGCTGGCGAGGGGAATCAAAAAGCAGCAGGGGCGGTGAGGCGGAGAAGAAAGGGGGTTGGCAACGACGTACTCTCCCACCCCGTTGCCAGGGCAGTACCATCCGCGCTGGCGGGCTTAACGTCCGGGTTCGGGATGGTTCCGGGTGGACCC
>JARKOK010000055.1 GCA_029975765.1 Aggregatilineales bacterium | reverse complement strand
CGCGCCGTGCGCCAGGCTGCCGACGATGGTGTTGCTCGTCCAGTCCTCGTAGGCGCTCTGGAAGTAGGCATTGTACAGTTCCGCGTTGCCGATGTCGGCGGTGGTATTCGCCGGCAGCGAACCCTTCAGCGGGTTGAAGATATCCTGCGCCTCAGCCGAGCCGAGGAACGTCAGCCACGCCACCACCGCGTCACGGTTCGGGGCACCCAGCGGCAGGCCGAAGGTGTCGGACAGCATGTTGAACACACCTTCCGTACCCGGCGAAGCCGCCCAGCCGAAGCCGGTTTCGGGTTCCAGCGCGTTGTCCACCAGGAAGTACCCGGCAGCCCAGTCACCCATCACGTTAAAGGCGGCGGTGCCTTCAATGACCTTCTTGGAGGCATCCTGCCAGCTCAGGGAGTTCATTTCCGGGTCGGAGCAGTCCAGCACCTTGCCGAACATATCCCACACGGCGGTCACGTCTTCGCCGGCCCAGTCGGTCGTGCCATCCCACAGGCCGTTGTATTTCTCAGCGCCCAGCACACCCAGCGCCACGTTTTCCCACAGGTGAACCTGCGTCCAGGTTTCGCCAACGGCCAGCGGCACAACGCCGGCAGCCTGGAGTGTCGGGCAGGTGTCGGTCACGAATTCGTCCCAGGTCGCGGGAACGGATACGCCCCACTTTTCCAGATTGGCCGGGATGTACCACAGCACGTTCGAGCGGTGAATGTTCACCGGCACCGAGTAGATGTTGCCTTCGGCGTCGCTGATGAGGTCAAGCAGACCCTGCGGATACTGCTCCATCCAGCCGTTGGCTTCGTAGATGTCATTCAGGGGTTCCATCTTGCCGGCGGCCACCCACAGGGTGTTCAGTTCCGCCCCGGCATGAACCTGGAACGTTCCGGGCGGGTCGCCACCCAGCATCCGGGTTTGCAGCACGGCGCGGGCATTCACGCCGGAACCACCGGCTACCGCCGAGTTAATGATATTGATGTCCGGGTTCATTTCCTTGAACTTGGCAATCAGCGCGTCAAGGCCAGCCGCCTCACCGCCGCCCGTCCACCACGAAAAGATTTCCAGATCGCCAGAAGCTTCCTGTGCTGAAACCAGGCTGAACGCGCCCAGCGCCAGTACGAGAACGGCCACTAATACCAACCACTTCTTCATATCAGTCTCCTTTTAACTACTATTTGGTGCAGCAGCAATGCTGTAAAGAGAAGAACTTTACCATGC
>JARKOK010000050.1 GCA_029975765.1 Aggregatilineales bacterium | reverse complement strand
GCCTGTCTGGAAACTTGACCCAACCCATACCGCCGCTGAATTTTCGGCGCGGCACATGATGATTACAACCGTGCGCGGTGGTTTTAAGAACGTCACCGGCACGCTGGTTTATGACCCGCAGAACCCGGCGGCCTCGTCGGTTGAAGCCGTGATCGAAACGTCGCAGATGACCTCGACCGGCCTTGACCAGCGCGACGACCACCTGAAAAGCCCGGATTTTCTGGATGTTGCCAACTACCCGACGATCACCTTCAAGAGCACGAAGGTGGAGCCGAACGCCGACGGCACGCACGCCAAAGTGACCGGCGACCTGACCATCCGTGACGTGACCCGTTCGGTGGTGCTGGATGTGGAATTCCTGGGGCAGGCCAACAGCCCGTTTGGCGACACGCGCACCGGTTTTCACGGCGCGACCAAAATCAACCGCGAGGATTTCGGCCTGACGTGGAACATGGCACTGGAAACCGGCGGCTGGCTGGTCGGCAAGGACATCACGATTAACCTGGACGTGGAAGCGATCCTTGTGCCCGAAACGGCGGCGGTGTAACAACGCCGTTGGCAACTTCGTCAAGACGCAGCCGGCAGGGGCGGGTTTCTAAACCCGCCCCTGCTCTGTTTATAAGGCAAGATACTCCGACCGCAGCCGGACGTTAGTTACTGAAAATCGTCGGAATCGAGGATGATCGTCACCGGGCCGTCGTTGTGAATGGTGACCTGCATCAGCGCGCCGAACACGCCGTTTTCCACGCGCGCTATGCCCTCGGCGCGCAGGCGTTCGGCGTAATATTCCACTAATGGCGCGGCGGTTTCCGGTCGGGCGGCGTCGGTGAAACTGGGGCGGCGGCCTTTGCGGCTGTCGGCGTACAGCGTGAACTGCGAAATCACCAGCACGCCCGCGCCCACATCCAGCGCGGACAGGTTCATCTTACCGTCCGGGTCTTCAAACACGCGCAGGTTGGCCGTCTTTTTCGCCAGCAAATCGGCTTCAGCCTGTGTATCGGCATGGGTCACGCCGACCAGCGCCACGTAGCCGCGTTCGACCGCGCCCACGACGCGCCCCTCCACCGTCACGCTGCCGTGTGAAACTCGTTGCAGAACGATTCGCATAAAATCCCTGTGTGCGCCGGGACACCTACAGTTCGCCCCGGTTGGGCGGCTCGTAAAAAATATCTTCAACCTGCCGCATGGTCTGTAAATGCCCCAGCCAGTGATAGTAGAAAAATTCCTGCATCGCCTGTTCCAGCGTCAGGGATGTGCCCAGCGCGGGATGATACACCGTCCGCGTGAACCGATCCATCGGCAGTTGCAGCACAAAAGCCGCGATACGCGCTTCGTTCCGTTCGAGGCCGTGCCGCGTGGTTGGCACGACGCGCCCTTTGAACACCCGCGCCGTTATATCATTGAAGCGGTTGAGCAGATTTTCCGGCAGCGGCAGGCGCACCCCCAGCAGCGCGAACTGCATCGCCCGCAGCGTCAGCGTGTCCATCAACTGAAGGTGGCCGAGCATGGCCGCCAGCGACCAGCCGTGATAACGCGGCTCGTACCAT
>JARKOK010000037.1 GCA_029975765.1 Aggregatilineales bacterium | reverse complement strand
TGAACGGGCGCTTTTCGTAAATGCCGGCATTGTTGACCAGCACATGCAGCCCGCCCATCTGCCCGGCAGCGGTGTTGACCATCGCCTGCACTTCGGCAGGGTTGGCGATGTCCGCCCGTACCAGCAGATGCCCCGCGCCGGGCAGCGCCGCCAACGTGGCTTCGGCGGCGGCCTGATTGGCGTGGTAATGCACGGCCACCCGCGCGCCATGCGCGGCGAACATCTGCGCGCAGGCGCGGCCAATCCCGCGTGACGCGCCGGTAACAAGCACAATCTGATTGGTGAAGTCCATAATGGTGCAGCCTTTGTTTTAACCGCCGGTGAGAAAATCCCCACCGGCCAATCGTCTGCTGATATACTATCCCATACAACAAAATCGGCAACGAACAGGGATAAACAATGACGCGACTGGATGGCAGGGTTGTGCTGGTCACGGGCGCGACCAACGGCATTGGCAAAGTAACGGCGCTGGAACTGGCGAAGCTGGGCGCGCGGGTGGTGATCGTGGGGCGTGACAGTGCCCGAACGCAGGCCACCGCGAATGACATCAGGGATCGCAGCGGTCAGGCGGCAGTAGATACGCTGGTGGCCGATCTGTCGGTTATGAACGAAGTGCGGCGGCTGGCGGACACGTTTAAAGCGCGCTACGACCGGCTGGACGTGCTGGTGAACAACGCCGGCGCGGTGTTCGCCCAGCGCCGCGAAACCGATGACGGTTACGAAATGACATTCGCGCTCAACCATCTGAGCTACTTTTTGCTGACGAACCTGCTGCTGGATGTGTTAAAAGCCAGCGCCCCGGCGCGTATCGTCAACGTATCGTCGGGCGCGCATACGTCGGCGAAGGGCATCAACTTTGACGATATTCACAGCACAAAAGCCTACGGCATGGGGGGCTTTGCCGCGTACAGCCAGTCCAAACTGGCGAACATTCTGTTCACCTATGAACTGGCGCGGCGGCTGGCCGGTACGGGTGTGACGGCTAACGTCCTGCACCCCGGTTTTGTGGCGACGGGTTTTGGCCGCAACAGCGCCGGGCTGATGAACCGTATCATGGGGGTGCTGCACCGGTTCGCGCTGACGCCGGAAGAAGGCGCGCGCACGACGATCTATCTGGCGTCGTCGCCGGAGGTCGAAGGTGTAACCGGCCAGTACTTCGACAAATGCCGGGCGGTGCGGTCATCCAGGGCATCTTACGACGAGGACGCGCAGCGGCGGCTGTGGGCGCTCAGCGAGCAGATGGCGGGCCTGCCGGCGGCCACCGCGTAGAGAGACACTTACCTGCCGCCGTTCTCCGTCCGCCGCTGCTGGCAGGGACGGCGGTATTCCCGCCGCGTCGTAGCCTTTCCGTAGCCTTCCCGTACTCGAAAATTACTATACGTATGCTATTATTACCCGGCCTGCATACCGAGTTTTTGGAGAATAAGCACCGATGAAACGTTGTTTGGTACTGCTGCTGGCCTCTGGCCTGCTAATCGGCGCGGCGGTCGCTCAGGCGCAGGACGCGGACGAACTGCCCGTTTTCGCGCCGCCGGAATGTGCCTATGTCCCCGATCAGCCCACCAGCGACGACTGCCTGGCGCTGATGGCCGAACATCCCAAGCCGGAGTTCGACCGCATCCCGCAGGATCGCCTCACCCTCAGCACCTATGCGTTCTGGCGCGTGGGACCGCACGCGGTCAACAAATACAGCGCGCCCAACGGCGGCGTTATCGGCCACATTCCCGAAGGGTTTAACTTCGTGACGGCGGTGGATCTGAGCGTGGATCACTGGCTGCAAATCGAAAGCGGTGAATGGATTAAACGTGAGGATGGGTACTACGTCGAGCCGTCGTATTTCACGGGTGTGATTCTACCGGAGGACTGGAATCAGCCGTTCGCCTGGGTGCTGGACACGACCCAAATCTGGGCTTCGACCTATCCCGGCGGCCCGTGGGACGCGGCCAGCGGCTACCTGACCAAACGTTATGATATGGTGAACATCTTCGCCGAAGCCTACGACGCTGACGGCTGGCGCTGGTATATGATCGGCCCGAACCAGTGGCTGCACCAGAAATTTGTCTCGAAGGTGCTGCCGGTGAAACGGCCTGAGGATGTCAGCGGACGCTGGCTGGCGATTGACCTGTACGAACAGACGCTCGTGGCCTACGAGGATGATACGCCGGTGTTCGCCACGCTGGTGTCGTCGGGGCTGGATAACTGGCCGACCAACGAAGGGCTGTTCCACATCTGGGCGCGGATGCCCAGCGATCCCATGTCCGGCTCGACCGGCGCGCCCGATGCTTACGCCCTCCAGCGTGTACCCTGGGTGATGTACTTTGACGGCTCGATCAGCCTGCACGGCACGTACTGGCACAACCTGTTTGGCTACCGCCGCAGTCACGGCTGCGTGAACCTGAGCATCAGCGACGCGCACTACGTCTTTAACTGGACAGGCGGGGCTGAGAAGGACGAAAACGGCGACCTGATTAACCCGGTCTATGTTTACAGTTCCGGCGTGTACGGCGAACCACCGGGGCAGGTGGTCACCACCGCCTCGTCGTAAGGCTTACCTGCGCCAACCGGTGACGGCGCGGCGCATCGGTTATATAATGCGCGGCGGAACGACATAAGGACACCGCCGCATGGATTACCGCGAGACAATCAAACGCCGCGTGCTGGATGAAGCCGCGTTCGTGCAGCTAACACTTAAAGGCCGGCTGCGCGGCGCGGCGCTGCCCTGGCGCCTGGTCACGGTGCGCCCGGTGCTGCTTAAAAACCGCCGCCACCTGCAATTTTCGTACCTGACCGACAAACAGGACATCACCAGGAATTACAGCGGCGCGGAAGCCGAGGCGAAACTCGATGAAGTGCTGGCGCTGCCGTTCAGCAATCTGGCGGCGCGTTCGACGGATGATGACCTGTACGTGCAGGTGACCAGGCCGGGCAAGGCCATTCTGCGTTACGAAATGCGGGCCGAGAGCCGCGCCCCGGAACTGGCGCACGACGCGCCTAAAGACCTGCCCATCCCCGCCGACCGCCCCGACCCGTTTTTGCAGGCGACCGGCATCCAGACCGCCGACGGCAAAATCAAAGCGGATATGCGCGGCAAGTTCGCGCAGGTCAACGAGTTCCTCAAGCTGCTGGAACATACCGGCGCGCTGGAAACGTTCGAGCGCACGCCGGTCAACATCCTCGACTGCGGCAGCGGGTCGGCGTATCTGTCCTTCGCCGTGTATCACTATGTCAACGATCTGAAAGGCATCCCGGCGCGGCTGGTGGGCGTGGACACTAACGGCAAGCTGATTGACAAAAGCCGCGCCGCCAGCGCCGGCCTGGGGCTGGAAGCGGTCTGTTTTGTGCGCTCACCGATTGCCGACTATCAACCGGACGTGCCGCCGGACATCGTGCTGGCGCTGCACGCCTGCAACACGGCCACCGACGACGCGCTGATGCAGGGTATCCGGCATGGGGCGGGACTCATCCTCGCTGTACCGTGCTGCCACCACCATCTGAACGAACAACTCGAAAGCCGCGCGCCGTTCCAGCCGGTGCTGCGGCACGGTATCCTTAAACAGCGGTTGGCCGACATTCTGACGGACTCGTTCCGCGCGCTGATTCTCCGCATTATGGGTTACAGGACGGACGTGGTGGAATTCATCTCCGCCGAACACACCGACCGCAATCTCATGATCCGTGCCGTCAAACGCACCCCACCTGGCGACCCGGCCTTCGTGCAGGAATACCGCGATCTCAAGGCGTTCTGGGGCGTAACGCCGTATCTGGAAACGCTGCTGGGCGAGATGTTTACACAGTGGCTGGTGTAGGATTACGTTCATGCGCTCTCGCCGCCGCGCCCCTACACACCTATCAGGCTCATCTGGCTGAAATACGAATACCGGCGAATACGTACCCTCGTTCTGGAATCGGGATCGGTTTTTCTGTTACAATCCGGTTTTCAACGGGAATGGGAGCAGCGTTTTATGACGTTTGACTGGCATAAGCAACGGGTGATCGTCACCGGCGGCGCGGGCTTTTTAGGCTCACACCTGGTTCATTATTTACGGCAGCAGGGCGTGAGTGAACTCTTTATCCCCCGCAAGGCCGACTACGACCTGCGCGAGCCGGCAGCCTGCGCCCGGCTGTACGCCGCTTTTCCCGGCGCGACGATGGTATTTCATCTGGCGGCGACGGTTGGCGGCATCGGCGCGAACCGGCAGCACCCCGGCATGTTCTTCTATGACAATATCCTGATGGGCACGCTCACACTCGAATACGCCCGGCGCGCGGGTGTACCGAAGTTCATCGGTGTTGGCACCATCTGCGCCTATCCCAAGTTCACGCCGGTGCCGTTTAAGGAAGATGACCTGTGGAACGGCTACCCGGAAGAAACCAACGCGCCCTATGGACTGGTTAAACGGATGCTGCTGGTACAGAGCCAGGCGTACCGCGCCGAGTACGGCTACAACGCGATTCACCTGATGCCGACCAACCTGTACGGCCCCGGCGACAGCTTCGACCTCGAAAACTCACACGTGATTCCGGCGCTGATTCGTAAGATGATCGAGGCGCAGACCGAAGGCCGTGACCATGTGACCCTGTGGGGGGATGGCTCGCCCACGCGCGAATTTGTGTACGTGAAGGACGCGGCAGAAGGCATCGCGCTGGCGGGGGCGTATTACAACGGGGCGGAGCCGGTGAACATCGGCAGCGGCGTGGAAATCAGCATCAAGGATTTAGCGGAGACGACTGCCGAACTGGTGGGCTTTACGGGCGAAGTGCGCTGGGACACCAGCAAACCCAACGGCCAGCCGCGCCGGAACGTGGACGTGACCCGCGCCGAACGCGAATTTGGCTTCCGCGCTAAGACCAGCTTCCGCGATGGCCTGCGCGAAACGGTGGCGTGGTATCGAGAGCAGTTGGAACAGATGGAGAAGGCAAAAACATAACGCAAAGGCGCAAGGGGGCAAAGGCGCAAAGGAAAAGAGAAAAGCGTAACACAGAGGCGCGGAGGCACAGATCACGTCGGAGAGACGCCGGAGGTTGAAAACCTCCGTCTGGTGTTTTGAAGTCCGCTGAAGGGGCTGGGGAAGGGCACAGCTCGAAGCATCGAATGAACTCCTTCGGCGGGTTTGAAATGACCAGCAACATCTGGCGAACGGATGTCTCAATTTCTTCCGCCATTGACAGCGTTACGAATCGCACTATGATTCTGAACATCGTTTGGCGGGGGCGGCCACGCAGGGTCGCCCCTACAGATGGACAGCCGTTTCCCCAAAATTTCACAAGGCTTTGAACCGTTCTGTAAGGTTGTA
>JARKOK010000036.1 GCA_029975765.1 Aggregatilineales bacterium | reverse complement strand
TCATGTAAAATCAGCACCGACGGATTGGTCGCCAGCCCTTTGGCGAGAATCGCTTTCTGCTGGTTGCCGCCGCTCAGGGTCGCCATCTGCTGGTTCAGGCTGGCCGCGCGAATATCCAACTGCCGCGCGTACTTCTGCCCCAGATCGGCCAGCGCCCTCTTGTTGAGCCAGCCCATCCGGTTCAGCGCCTTCAGGCTGGCGGCGGCGACGTTGTTCTGCACGTTCATCATCAGCAGCGCGCCCGCGCCGCGCCGGTCTGCCGGGATGAAGGCCATACCGCGCGCGATGGCCGCTGCCGGCGAGTCAATACGCGCCGTCTGGCCGCGCACCCGGATTTCGCCGGTCACATAAGGCCGCAGCCCGAACGCGCATTCCACCAGTTCGTCCTTGCCCGCGCCCGGCAGCCCGGCAATCCCGACGATTTCGCCGCGTTTGACGTGCAGCGATACATCCCGCACTGCCGAGCCGCTGTTGATGTCGCGCAGTTCAAACACCACTTCAGACTGGGTTTCGTGGTCGGTTTCGCGCTCGTACAGCCGGTCAATCGCCCGCCCGACCATTTTGGCGATCAGCAGGTCTATCGTCGCTTCGGCGGCCTGGAGGGTATCAATATACTGCCCATCGCGCAGCACCGTAATCCGGTCGGCCAAGCTGAGAACTTCCTCCAGCCGGTGCGAAATGTAAATGATGGCGACGTTCTGCGCCTTCAACTGCCGCAGCACGTCGAACAGGTGGCTCGTTTCTTCCTGCGTGAGCGCCGAATTCGGCTCGTCCAGAATCAGCACTTCCAGCCGCATGGAGATGGCTTTGGCAATCTCCACCAACTGCTGTTTGGCGACCGAAAGCTGCCCGACCGGCTGGTCGAGGTCAAGATCGGTCATGCCCAGCCGGGCCAGCGCCTCACGGGCATGGTCGCGCATCGCCCGCTGGCGCAGCGGCGTCAGTGGGAACTGGCCGCTGGTCAGCCCCAGCGAGATATTTTCCGCCACGCTCAGGTTATTGCACAGCGCGAGTTCCTGATACACCACGCTGATGCCCAACTGCTGCGCCGCAAACGGGTGCGGAATGACATGCGGCTGGCCTTTGTAGAGAATATGTCCGCCGTCCGGCTGAATTTCGCCGGCCAGCACGTTCATCAGCGTGCTTTTGCCGGCGCCGTTCTCGCCAATGATGGCGTGAATCTCGCCGGCCTGGATGTCGAAGCTGACGTTTTCCAGCGCCACCACGCCGGGAAACCGCTTGGTGATGCTGTCCAGCCGGATGATCGGCGGGGGTTGTGCGGTCATAGTTGTCTATCCATCAAAACAAGGTTGTGCGAGTTTTGCAGGGGAGGGTCAGCGACCCTCCCCTACAGCCCGCCCATGTCCGGTTGGTCTGTAGTCAGGGGCGCACAGCCGCGCGCCCCTGACGGTGTTTCCAGAATCTACGGCAGATAGTTCGCAATATTGGAGGCATCCACGATTTCGGCGCCGGTATCCACGTTGGAGACCATTTCGCCGTTGGCCGCCTTCCACATCAGCATGACGGCCTCGTAACCCTGGCGTTCCGGCCCCTGGCCGATGGTGGCCTGGATCACGCCGTCCTTCACCAGTTGCAGGGTGGAGGGGTTGAGGTCGAAGCCAACGACCTTGACGCTGCCGGTCAGGCCGCTGCGCTGCACGTACTCACCCGCCGGGGTGATCGAGCAGCATTCCAGCGACAGGATGCCGGTGACGGAGGGGTTCGCCAGCATGGCGTTCTCAATCGCGCTGTAGATTTCCTGCGGCTCGGTGCCGGTGTTAACGGTCGCCAGCACGTTGATGCCGGGATAGTCGTCGAACACGTCCCGCGCGCCGGTCTCGCGGTCAATGCTCCACTGGGCCGCCGCGTCCAGCGTGGTGATGATCACATCGCCGGTTTCGCCCAGGTACTTCACCAGTTCGCGCGCGGCGATGCGCCCGCTCTCCACCAAATCCTGCCCGGCAAACGCCAGCCGGTTGCTGGAGGGGTTGTCGGTGTTGAACGTCACCACCGGGATGCCCTGTTCCAGCGCGCTGTTGAGGATCGGCGCCAGCGCGTCGGTACTGACGGACGACACCGCCAGCCCATCCACGCCCGCCGCGATCAGGCTCTCCAGTTCCGCTACCTGATCTTCCGCCTTCGGCCCCACCGGCCCGACGAACTGCACGTCCACCGCCGCGCCCAGTTCCGCCGCCGCGCGCTCCACGCCCGCCTTGATCTGCGGCGCGAACTCGTTGCTCACGTCATGGTACGAGACCCGGAA
>JARKOK010000035.1 GCA_029975765.1 Aggregatilineales bacterium | reverse complement strand
TAGGCTTCGAGGATGCGGTAGCCCTCTTTGATGTAACCGCGAATGGTGTGCAGGCTGATGCCCATCTCGTCGGCGGCCAGATGCGCCGGCATCCCTTCGACCACACACAGCTTGATCGCCTGCCGGATGCGGTCGGTCAGTTCGGGGAACTTACGCATTTCGGGCAGAGTGATGGCGCGCAGCACACGCCGGTTGGACAGGTGGGTGCAGGTTTTTTGCACTTCATGGGTGATGATAAAATCGCGCCCCAGCGAGTAGACAATCGCCCAGGCGATTTGCAGGCGTAAATCCTGTTTCAGCAAAAAGCCGGACGCGCCGGCGTCGGCGGCGGCTTCGACCAGCTCCGGGTCAGCCACCTGCGCCAGACAGATTACCCGCAGACCCTCGATATGCCGCCGCAGCTCCTGAACGACCTGCCGCAGCCCGGACGGCCCGCCCAGATGATCGGCCTCCAGCAGCACCACGTCCGGCAGTTCGGCCAGGGGGGTGCGTTCGATGTGCGCCCACATCTGCGCCGGAGTTTCGGACAGGTTGGTGACGCGCGTCCGCCGATCCCACGCCAGAAAGCCGTTGATGGCGTGCAGCGCGTAGAAGTCGGTATCCATTACCAGCACTTTGAGGTTGATTTCATTTATGCCGGGCATGACATCCCCCAGAATTTGTTACTCTATCAGTGTACGGACATTTCAGCAAATCGTCCAGAGAAGGGGCGGCGGCTTGCCTCGCCGTCGCAACCGTTTTAGTATGGGAACGTGCCGGCCAACAAGTGGAAACCGGATTTACAGGAGAAATACGCCATGCCAGCCTTTGTTCGTTTACTGGTCGTCTGCCTGCTGCTGAGCCTGCTGGTCGTGCCCGCCGCCGCGCAGGAGGCGGCTGATCCCCTGCTCACGCTGCTGGCCGCCGTGCCGGACACCGCCGCAGTCTGGGACGCCGCGCCCATCGTCAGCTACGCCGATTACCGCGTGTTCGAAGCCGCGCGCGGTATTCCCACACCGACCAGAGCCGATTTTGACAACCGCACAGACACCGCCCGTTTGTGGCTGGCGGCGACCAACGGCCTGGCCGCCGGATTTCCGATGAACTATTTCATGCAGTATCTGGAAGGCATGGAAGACATCGTTGGCTTCGGCTGGTTCGCGGTTGACCGCGCGCTGACCTTCGGCCAGCCGCCGGGCGTGGGCAACGTGCTGGCCGGGGACTTCGACGCGGATAAAATTGCCGCCGCGTTTGCGGCGCGCGGTTTCACCGCCACCCCGCAGGACGATGCGGTGCTGTGGTGCGGCGCGGACGGCTGCGACGGCCTCAGACAAAATCTGCGCGAACGCAACCCGGCCAACCCCTTTGGCGGCGAGCTGGGACGGTCGGAACCGGTGGCCGTGCTGCCGGGGCTGGTGCTGAATGCCGCCGATTACAGTGTACTGACGGCGATGGTCGAAACCCGGCAGGGTGATACGCCGTCGCTGGCGGACAACCCGATATTCCGGGCTGCCGCCGGCGCGCTGGCCGCGCGGGGCACGCTGCGGCAGGTCGTGTTCTTCAGCGCGGCGGATGTAGGTTTCGGTTACACCATGCCTGATCTGCTCAACGGTGAGCAGCCCACGTTTGAGGGTTACGGCCCGCTGCCGCCCTACCTGCTGATGTTCGCGGCGGACGTGGTGACGGAAGATCAGGAAAAAACGTATATCGGGCTGGTGTACGGCGACCGGGAAACCGCGCAGGCCGCGTCGGAAGAACTGGTCGCGCGGCTCGTGGTGGCACAGTCCGCCCGCGCGAAACAGCCGTTTATGGCGTTGATCGAGGAACGCGGCGGGACGGTCGGCGCGCCGACCCTGCATGACGATACGGATGCCGGCGCAGCGGTCGCGCTGCTGGAAATCAACAAACCGCTGCCGCCGAACGAACTTCAGCCGGGCGATTCGGGTGAGAATTATCCGCCGTCGGCGCTGGTGTTCCGGCTGCTGGTACAGTCCATCTATGCCCGCGATCTGCCGGTTGTCGGGCTGGACGTGACCCCCGCGCCGTAACGTGCTTGCCGTGCGCCACTGGCGGGCGTAGACTTAGGGATAGGGAATAACCGTAGGGGCGATCCGCCGGATCGCCCCTACACACCGTCAAATCAAGAGGACGGCATGGACGAACAGACCAACCAACCAAAAGATGACCTGATCGGCCAGACGCTCGGCCAGTATGAAATTCTGGAAGAGATCGGGCGCGGCGGCATGGCGACCGTCTACCGCGCGCGGCAGCTATCCATTAACCGCGTCGTCGCCGTGAAGGTGCTGCCGCGCAACCTGCTGCACGATCCGGGTTTCTTCGAACGGTTCGAGCGTGAGGTGGATGTGGTGGCGCACCTCGAACACCCGCACATCCTGCCGATTTACGACTATGGCAAAGCCGACGGCGTGCCGTATATCGCCATGCGCTATCTGGCGGGCGGCAGTCTGGCCCAGTTGGTGCGGCGCGGCCTGCCCCGGCTGGAAGACCTGGATCGCCCGCTGACGCAGGTGGCGCAGGCGCTGGATTACGCGCACCAGCAGGGGGTGATTCACCGGGACATCAAACCCGGCAATATCATGCTGGACGAAAACGGCAACGCTTACCTGTCGGACTTCGGCATCGCCCGCGTGCTGGGCAGCAATCTGACCGGCAGCGCCATCATCGGCACGCCGGCGTATATGAGTCCCGAACAGGCGCACGGCCTGCCGCTGGACGCGCGCTCCGATATTTACGCGCTGGGCATCGTGCTGTTTGAAATGATTACCGGGCGCGAGCCGTACCAGGCCGAAACGCCGATGGCGCTGCTGCTGAAACATATCAACGAGCCGATTCCACCGATCAGCCAGTTCCGGCAGGGTGTGCCGCCGGAAGTGGAAGCGGTGATCGGGCGCGCCACCGCCAAAGACCCGAACACCCGGTACGCCTCGGCGGGCGAGATGGCGCACGACTTCAGCGAGGCGCTCCGCAGCACACGCCAGAATGCCGGCAGCCTGCCGGTTGAAGATGCGCCCACCGTGCGCGAAGCGCCGCGCGCCACGCCGTACCCCACGCCGTATACCCCGCCGCCGGGGCAGTACCCGCCCCAGACGCCGTATCCACAGCAGGGGACACCCTACCAGCAACCGTACCTCGCCGGCCAGCCGACGCCCTACCCGTATCCACCCACACCCGCGCCGCTGCCCGCCGCCGCGCCGCGCCGCCTGCCGCTGGCGGTGATCGCCGCCGGGGTGGTGCTGCTGGTGATCGTGGGCGCGGTCTTCCTGCTGCCGGGCGTGCTATCACCACAGGGCGAGATTCCGGTGACGCGCATCGCAGCCACGCTGCCCGCGCCCACACCGTTCGCGGCGGCGCAGGTGGTGCAGACTGACCGCTACAGCATCAACCTGCCGGGCAGTTGGATTCCGCCGCAGGGGTTTATTGATTTATCCGATGGCGAGCGGCTGGTGCATGTCTGGCAGGATGTCAACCTCACCTTTTATGTCGCGGTCGAGATGGTGGAAGCGGGTGACCTCTCCAGCCCGCAGCGTTTCCAGGCCGCGATTGATGATTTCGACCGCCGGTATATCGCCACCCGCGATACTCTGGGACTGATAGACGAAGCGGCGGCCCCGGATGGTACGGTGCGCCGCAGCTACCGCATGGTCGGCGCGCAGAACCCGGACTTCCCGCCCGGCCAGCTGGATGTGTTTTACCTGAACCGCGCGCCGTATCTGGTATCGCTCAACCTGTATTCGGCGGACAGCACCGGCAGCACGCTGGTGCCGCTGTTCCAGCAAATTCTGGACAGCTTGCAGGTGAAGGCCAACGCCGGAGGGCTTTAGCCTCCGGTTATCTATTCGGCTGAAACCCGCCGAATACGCTTCGGCTCTACAACCAGACAAAACACGCCGAATGTAGGGAGGGTCTGAGACCCTCCCCTACGATACGAAAAACACCGCGCACAATTTCTGTGGATGTACCACTTAAGTACAAACAGATGAATTCCGCAGGATGTTTGGGCGCACGGCCGTGCGCCCCTACAACCAATGTTTTCAATTATTGTACTTAAGCGGTCACTCGATTGTCAGCCGTCAGAAACGCCGTGACATGCCCGGTCGTATCCATCAGCGCGTGGCCTGCACCAGGGATGATCGTCACTTCAAGCTGCCGCGCGAACGGACGCAGCCGGTCAGCGATTTTGCTTAAGTCGCGCAGCGCGTCCTGATCGCCGCCGAGCAGCAGCGTGGGCATCGTCAGCCGCCGCAGTTCGTCATCGGTGAAAATCGGCAGCACGCCGACCCGCGCCTTAAAATGGGTGGTCACGGTGCTGATGATGTCCTCCACGCCGTCGGGTATCGGCTGGCTGCCATAAATCAGCCGCACCAGCCGCCGCGCGCCCCATTTGCCTAACAGGGACAGGCCAATTGCCTTGATGAGAAACGATGCTTTATCCGGCACGATGCCGCCGGGGGTCAGCAGCACCAGCTTTTCGACGCGCTCCGGCTGGTACACGGCATATTTAAGCGATGTCCAGCCGCCCTGTGAAATCCCCGCCAGCATCGTTTTCTCAACCTGAAGCGCATTCAGCACATCTTCCAGCCATTCGGCATAGGCCGGGCTGTCCCACGCCGGGCGGTTCGGCGCGCTGCGACCGGCTTCCCCCAACAGGTCAACTGCGTACACCCGATAATGCTGGCTGTAGGCCGCCACATCACCCGCCCAGATTGCTGAATTCGTGCCAGCGCCGTGCAGCAGGATAAGCGGCGGCAGCGGTTGCGCGCCGCTGGCAATCACAAAGGTGTCGCCATGCCGGGTCGAAATCGTCTGCGTGGTATATGGCACCGGCCAGCGCGCCAGCGCCGCGTCGTACAGCGCCATTACGGCCTGTTCCCCCGCCGAGGTTTTAAAAACCGGTGCAGCCGTCATAATCATGGTTCTCCTTCCGGTGGCAGGCTGGATAATCCCGCGCGCAGCCGCTCCAGCCAGCGGCGTTCGTTTTCATAGTAGGCGATCCAGTTGTCCATCAGCATGTCCCACAGGTACGCCTCGCGGGTCGTGCGGCGCGGGGACACTTTGCCGCGCTCGCGGTGTGTCTGGAACATGAGAAGCTGCACCCGCAGTTCTTCATCGTACTGGTTCAGCAGCGCCTCCAATTCTGGCGGCGACAGTTGATCGGCCCAGGCCAACTGCACCAGAAAGGTCTGTTTGACCTGCGGCAGTTCCGGCGCGGACAGCAGCCATGCGCGCAGCGCCGCCATGCCGCGCTCCGTGATGGTGTAGATTTTGCGCGGCGGTCGGTCGGCCTGCGGCTGGACTTCCAGCGTCAACAGGCCATCGTTGTGCAGTTCGACCAGCGCCTTGTAAATCTGGTTGTTGTTGCCTGACCAGTGAAAGACCGCCGCCTCTTCAAACAGCTTTTTCAGATCGTAGCCGGTGAGCGGCGTCCAGCTTAAGAAGCCAAGTATGGCGTATTTGATGGACATCAGAGGTTCCAGCGAGCAGGTTACACAGGTTATAGGTTATATGTAACCTATGTTATTTCAGGAATATGCCTTTGTCAAGTGCAGCCCGCGAGACAACGGTGGGGCTTATGTCTGTTCCACGCAGGCCTTTGCAGCGCCGTTTGAATTTGTTAGAATATAATTTGTTAACCTCACTGAATACGCTCCAAACCTGATTTAGCAATCCCCATGCCAGAGTGCTAAAAAACTCTTGACACCATCCGGCAAAGTTGCTATATTAGGGTCGTAACGTTAGCACTCTCATGCGAGAGTGCTAATCTTCACAGATGAACCAACCCTGTCATCATACAACCTATTCGGTAAGGCAATAGGAGGATTAAACGCATGTCTCTTAATCTGCGCCCGCTGGGTGATCGCGTCCTGATTGAACCCGTTGAACAGGAAGAAACCTTTGCCGGTGGTCAGCTCATTCTGCCCGAAACCGCGAAGGAAAAACCGCAGCAGGGGATGATCCTGGCGGCGGGTGAAGGCCGCCGTGACGAGGATGGCGAACGCATCGCCATGGACGTGAAGGTTGGCGACCGCGTTCTGTTTGCGAAGTA
>JARKOK010000026.1 GCA_029975765.1 Aggregatilineales bacterium | reverse complement strand
TGTCGCATCCGGGTGGCTGAGTTGGATCAGCATCAGTCAGCATTACAGGCCGCCGGGCTGAAAGTGGTGGTGGTTGGTCTGGGAGAAGCCAGACACGCCGAACGTTTCTGCGGCAAACTCGCGCCCAGCCAGACCTGTTTCGCGGCCACGACCAACGATCCCTCCTCTATCTGGGGGCTGTACCAGTTTACCGCGAAGGATATAGTGGCGATCGGCGTCAGTCTGATGGTCGCAACCGGTAAAGCCCTGGCGAACGGCCATGTCCAGGGCGCGGCCACCGGCGATACCGCCATGAGCACCGGTACTTTCATTGTGGATACGGGCGGCATCGTGCGCTACGCCTACTATGGCAAACATGCCGGCGACGACCCGGAGATTGACGACCTGTTACAGGCCGCGCGGTCGCTTCCGGCGCGCACCTGAACCCCGGCGGCAGGGGCGGGGTGCAGACCCCGCCCCCTGTAACCACCTGGCTGATCGTGTAACTAAAGTTGACAGTAAAACATTAAAGTGATACATTGGGCGGCTGATCCGCATCGTATATATCAAAGAGGCCGCCATGAAGCTCGCCGTCGTCGTTGAAGATCAGGACACCATCAGCCAGCATTTTGGCCGCGCGCCGTATTATCTGGTTTACACCATTGAGAATGGCCGCATCCGGGGGCGCGAACTGCGCGATAAACCAGGCCACCGGCAGTTTGCCAGCGAACCCCATGTTCACGACCATCAGCATGAACACGGCATGGATGCTCACTCCGCCCACAAACATGATCAGATGATCGCGCCGATTGCCGATTGTGAGGCGTTGATCGTGCGCGGCATGGGGCGCGGGGCCTATATGGCGCTGGAACAGGCGCAGATTCGCCCCTTCGTGACCGATGTCAGCCGACCGGACGCCGCTGTACAGGCGTATCTGGATGGCTCGCTGACCAACCATCCTGAGAAACTGCACTAACGTTCCAGGGTATCTTTCGTACTCCGCCGGGCAAATGATCTTGTTGGCGAACTTAGAAAGCGTCTTTTTACTCCCATCCGCCGGCACTTCTGTTCCGCGTCATGGAGCAAGGGAGAAATCCGCTTAAGCCCTTTCCCCTCAGAGAGAGGGCTTTTCAGGCCGTTTCTAAGTCTAGCTAAAGCCCCGTAAGTCTGTTACTCTCTACTCTCAGATCGAACCGGGGGAACAGAATGCGGACTCGTGATCTGACCGGGTTGGGGGTGTGCTGGTTAGGTAATATGCGATACACCAATCCCCTCAGCCCGACCGATGACAAAAAGTGGCGGCTGGTGGGCAGTCTGGGTTTACGAATGTATATCGTCGGTTTCGCGGTGGGCCTCCGTGCCGTCCGCTTTACCCAACATGCCCGCTTTTACCTGCTGCCGGAACTGCCGTTGGCGTTCGCCCGCTACCTCGAATTTTTTCTGATCGTCCCGCCGCTGGTGTTGTGGCTGGTGTTTCGCCGTGATGTGCGGGTGCTGGTGGCGACCAGCCCGTTTGAGGGCGCGGTGGGCGCGGTGGTCAAACAGGTGGCGCGGCTGGCGGGCCGGCGAATCGCTCTCGTGGTCGAAAGTCACGGTGATTTTGAAGTCGCTGTGTTCCAGCAGCGGCGGGTTCATCTGGCCGGGCTGTACTGGAACATTATGAAACGCCTGGCGCATTATGCGCTGCGCCATGCCGATGTCCTGCGCGCCGTTTCGGGCAGCACCCGCCAGCAGCTTGAAGCCTGGATGCCGGCTAAAAAACCACTGATTCAGTTTATGACCTGGAGTGATTTCAGCACCTTTGCCGGCCTCCGACGCGAGCAGCCGTTGTCCAACACGCAGGCGCTTATCTATGCCGGTACGCTCATCCCGCGTAAGGGCGTGCATACCTTGATCGCGGCGCTGGCTCGGGTGGCGGCGGATTTTCCGGAGGCGGTGCTGTGGCTGGTGGGCAAAGCGGAAAATCAGGCCTATACTGCCCGGTTGCAGGCGCAGGTCGCTGAACTGGGATTGAGCGACCGGGTGGTGTTCAAGGGCGCGATGTCCCAGGCCGATCTGGCGGCCTGTATGGGGCGGGCGCGGGCGCTGGTGCTGGTTTCGCAGTCGGAAGGGCTGCCGCGTGTGGTGATCGAGGCCATGATGAGCGGCCTGATCGTCATTGGCAGCCGTGTGTCCGGCATCCCGGAAGTGATTGATGATGGCACCACCGGTTATCTGGTGCCGCCGGACGATGTTGACGCGCTGGAGGCGGCTCTGCGTCAGGCGCTGGCCGACCCCCAGCCTGACGTGATGGGCGACCGGGCGCGGGCGTTCGCGCGGGAGTTCTTCTCCGAAGCCGCCTATCTCGACGGTTACCGCCGTTTGCTGTCGCAGGCCGCAGGGACGATCCGATGACCGACCGCCCTAAGCTGCGCCTGCTGCTGTTTAATCTGGCAACCGACGCGGACGACCCGGTGCTGGGTTTTACCACCGCCTGGCTTAACGCGCTGGCGCCCCACTGCGAGTATATTGACGTGATTACCATGCGCGTCGGGCGGCTGGCGGTGGCCGGCAACGTGCGGGTGTTTTCGGTTGGTAAGGAACGCGGCTACGGCGAAGCCCGCCGCGTCGTGGAATTCTACCGGATTCTGTTCGGCCTGCTGCTGCGCCGCCGCTACGATGCCGGTTTCGCTCACATGCAGCAGATTTTCGCGCTGCTGGCCGCGCCGCTGCTGAAACTGTGGCGTGTGCCGGTTACGCTGTGGTACGCCCATAAGGCCACGCCGCGCTCGCTGTACTGGGCGGAAAAAGTGGTGGATACCATCGTGACCGCCTCGCCCGAAAGTTTCCGCCTGCCCAGCCGGAAAGTACGGGTTATCGGTCACGGTATTGAGACCGGGCGGTTTGTGCCCGCCGCCGACGCGCCGGATGACCTGTTTACGCTGGTCAGCGTCGGGCGTATCGCGCCTGTCAAACGGCTGGAAATCCTGATTGACACCATGCACCGGCTGTATTTTGAACTGGGCTGGGGGGAGGTGCGGCTGCGGGTGGTCGGTGAGGCCGCGCCCGATCAGGCGGCCTATGCCCGACACCTGCGCGAACTGGTCACGACACTGGATATTGAACGGCTGGTGACGTTTGTCGGGCCGGTAACACACGAAGCCGTGCCGCAGGAATACCAGCAGTCCGATGTGATGATCAACCTCAGCCAGACCGGCAGCGTGGATAAAGCGGTGCTGGAAGCGATGGCCTGCGGCCTGCCGGTGATTACCGCCAACGAGGCGTTTCACGCGCTGCTCGCCCCCTGGGGCGAC
>JARKOK010000578.1 GCA_029975765.1 Aggregatilineales bacterium | reverse complement strand
ACCTTCAATGCCAAATGGAATGATTATTTCACCCCGCTGATCTTCATGAACACCAAAGAGCGGTTTCCGATCACCCTCGGCATTGTTGATCTGCAAGGCTATATGGCGACCGGCAGCATCTCGGTCGTGCTGGCGGGCATCGTCCTGTCCACGATTCCCGTCATCATCATCTATATCTTCGGCCAGCGGTATCTGGTTGAAGGTCTGATGATGGGCGGCCTTAAAGGTTAATGAAGGACGACATTTCATGAAAGCTCGTCAAAAGCCGGGGGTGGTCTTTCAACCGGCTGTCCACCAATCGCTTCAGCGGGGGATTGCCAAGCTGGTCGGCGCCATCCGTCCCACGCTGGGGCCAGTTGCCTGCGGCGTAGCGATTGACCCACTGAACAGCGCCGAAACCCTGCCGGAATATCTCGACAGCGGCGGGCTGATCGCCCGCCGCATCATCGAACTGCCCAACCGGAACGAGGACATGGGCGCTATGCTGGTGCGCGCCATGCTGGTGCGCCAGTACGAGCGCATTGGTGACGGCACGGCGACCGCCGCTGTGCTGTTTGACGCCATTTTCACCGCCGGGCTGCGGTACATCGCGGCGGGCGGCAATGCCGCGCAGTTTCGCCGCCATTTAGAGGCCGCCCTCCCGCTGCTCCTGGATGAACTCGACCGGATGGCACGCCCGCTGGAGGGCCGATCGGCTTTAACCAGGCTGGCGCTGTCGTTGTGCCATGACGCGGAAATGGCCGATTTGCTGGGTGAATCCTTCGATATGATCGGGGAGTTTGGCCGGCTTGAAATCCGCGAGGACTATGGCCGCGTGCTGCGCCGGGAATATGTCGAGGGAACTTACTACTACACCGGACTGTTTTCACGCGCGCTGCTGCCCAACGATGCGGCGACGACGATCACATTTGAGAACCCGGCGATCTTCGTGTGCGATTTTGAAGTGGACGACCACCGGGAACTGTTCCCGGTTCTCCAGACGGCTCACGCCGCCGGAGTCAGGGCGCTGATCATCATCGCGCGTAATCTCTCGGACAAAGCGGTATCGCTGCTGGTCGCCAATAACAAGCTTGACACCTTCAAGGTGATCGCCGTCAGGCTGCCGGGACTTAATCAGGACGAGCGCATCGCCGCGCTGGAGGATTTGGGCCGGCTGACGGGCGCGAAGCCGCTGCTGAAAATCACCGGCGACACCCCGGAACAGGTGACTGCCGCCGATTTCGGCCAGGCGCGCCGTGTCTGGGCTGACATGCGAACGTTTGGGGTGGTTGGTGGGCAAGGTAATCCGCGCCAGCTTCGAGAGCATCTCCAGCGCCTCCAGACCAGCTATCAGAAGATGCAGGACGTTGATGATCGCAGGCGGATTCAGGAACGTATCGGCACGCTGCTGGGCGGGTCGGTAACTTTGTGGGTCGGCGGATTTACCGAACCGGACATGAACGCCCGCAAGGCGCTGGCGGAACGTGCGGTGCTGGCGATGCGCTCCGCCCTTGAAGGCGGCGTCGTGCCGGGCGCGGGCATCGCCCTGTTACAGTGTCAGGCCATGTTAGAGCGCCGGCTGCCGCCGGCGAAAGACGCTGACGAACGCGCGGCCTACCGGATTCTGATCGAGGCGCTGGGCGCTCCGGCGCGAACGATTTTGCACAACGCCGGCTATGATCCCAGCGAGATCATCGCGCAAATCCAGTATGAAGGCGCGGACGCGGGCTTTGACGTACTGACCGACCGGCTGGTCAACCTGCGTGAAGCCGGTATTCTGGACAGCGTGCTGATCGTGAAAGCCAGCCTGCGAAACGCAATTACAACCGCCGCGCTGGCGCTCACCATTGACTCGCTGGTGCATATCGCCAGACCCGAAATCGTAGGACAGCCGCAATGACCGCATACCCGAACGTCAACCAGGATACGGTTTACGCGCTGGCACAGTCCGGGGCCATCCGGTATGCGGCGCGCGCGTCCGGTCTCTATCGCTCTCAGGACGGCGGCGCGACCTGGCACAATACGTTTCTGGCGCTCGACACGCCCGAACCGCTCGCGGCCACATCCGTTATCACTGTCGGAACAACCGTGTGGGCGGGGACAAATGGCGCGGTGCTGCGTTCTGATGATGCCGGGGAAAGCTGGCAGATCGTGGGGTTGGCCTCACCGCCGCCGCTGGTCGTGGCGCTGGCCGTTTCGCCGGAATATGCCGAAGATGGCACGCTATTCGCCGGGACAGCCCAGGATGGAGTCTTTGTATCTATTGACCGGGGGTTGACCTGGACAGCCTGGAATTTCGGCCTGGTTGACCATCACATCTATGCGCTGGCCGCCGCGCCCGGCTTTGCCACTGATCGCGCAGTTCTGGCCGGTACGGAAAGCGGCATCTTTCGCAGCCACAACGCTGGCCGGTCATGGCGCGAAACCGCCTTTCCGATGGACGCCGCCCCGGTGCTGAGTCTGGCAGCCGCGCCGGAGACCGGCCTCCTGTATGCCGGGACGGAAAACAGCGGCCTGTTTGTATCCCATGATTCTGGCATGACCTGGCGGCAGATCGAGCATAAATTGATGGATGCGCCCATCAATGCCATTCGAGCCTCAGCCCAGGCGGTCTGTCTGCTGCTGGAACATAAACTGCTGCGGTCAGCCGACGCCGGCCAATCGTGGGAGCAGGTTCATGCCCTGCCGCCGGACAAACTGGCAATGGCGCTGCTGCCGGAGGATGCTCCCAATACGTTTACGGTGGGCTTTGCAGATGGTGATATTCTGCAAGTGCGCTGAGACCTACACTCAACTGTGTCCCGGTTGAGTAAGTGCCGCAAAGAGTTCTTCCCCAGGGAGGAAGTGATGGCAACCATTACAATTTCCCGCCAGTATGGCAGTGGTGGCCGTAAAGTGGCGCTGCGGGTTCGAGAACTGCTGGGCTACCACTACTTTGATAAATCGTTCATCACCCGATTTGCCTCAGAAGTAGGCCTGCTGTCGGGAGAAGCAGCGGATTTTTCGGAAGAAGATTACCGGGTTAAGGGTTTCTTTCAGCGTGTTCTGTCCTTTAATCCGGCTGAAATTATTGTCAGCCCGGCGTCGGCCAGAAGTATGCATCTCGAACCGTCCCGCCGGGATACGGCTGACAGCATTGAACTGGAGAAAACGCTCATACGGGCGGCCTATGCGCGCGATAACATGGTTATCGTGGGGCGCGGGGCGCAGGTTATCCTGAGACACCAACCGCATGTCCTCCATGTACGGGTGATCGCGCCGCCGGACATCCGTTTGCAGCGTCTGCAAACCAGCGAAGGTTTGAGCCTGGCAGAGGCGCAGCGGGAGATTGAGGAGCGTGACAGGGCATCGCGTGTTTATCTGGAGCGTTTCTTTGGTGTCCAGTGGGATGATCCCTATCTCTATCATCTCACGATCAATACCGGATTGTGCGACCTTGAGCAGGCCGCTCATCTGATTGTGACGGCGGCGCAACAGGTCATCGGTGCCGCAGCGGCGTAACCAATCGGCGCTCCACCACCATTATTATTCGGATGACGAATGATGAAAACCGCATCATTGTGTATTTGTTTGCTGTTTATTCTGTTTACCAGGGATGTGACAATGCCACAAACTGACGGTCTCTATCACGAACCCTATCGCCCTCAGTATCACTATTCCCCACCCTGCGGCTGGATGAATGACCCCAACGGGCTGGTCTATGCTGACGGCGAATACCACCTGTTTTACCAGTTTTATCCAGATGATGCCATCCCCGGCCCGATGCACTGGGGTCATGCCGTAAGTGCCGACCTCATCCACTGGCAAACGCTGCCCATCGCGCTTTTCCCGGACGATATTGGGCCGATCTGGTCAGGCAGCATCGTGGTGGACGACCGTAATACCAGCGGCCTGGTTCCCGGCGGCGGGCTGGTTGCCATGTATTCATATCAGAATCAGAGCCAGGGCATCGCCTACAGCAGCGATCAGGGACGCACCTGGACGAAATACAGCGGCAACCCTGTGATTGGCGCGCTGGCTAAGGATTTCCGCGACCCCAAAGTATTCTGGCACGAAGCCAGCGGCCACTGGGTTATGATACTCGCTGCCGGGCCAAAGGCTCAGATTTTTGCTTCCCCGAATCTGCTGAACTGGGAACTGCAAAGCAGCTTCAGCGAGGGGCATATCGCCGGCGTCTGGGAAGTGCCGGATTTATTTCCGCTGGAGATTGACGGCCAGACGAAGTGGGTGCTGCTGGTGAGTGTAAGCCTGCTCGCGCCCGCCGGCGGCGGCGGTATTCAATATTTCATCGGTGACTTCGACGGCCAGACCTTCACCAATGATAACCCGTCAGCGATCCTCTGGTTCGATTACGGGCCGGACAATTATGCCGGGACGATCTGGAACAACGTCCCCGGTGACCGGCGGATTTACATCGGCTGG
>JARKOK010000572.1 GCA_029975765.1 Aggregatilineales bacterium | reverse complement strand
ACGGCTTCCTGTTTGACCTGCAAGAACTCGAATATCTGCTGCAAGTGCGCGAAGTGCTGGAAAACGGCATGGTTGATCTCGCGCTGCCGCATATGACCCCGGAACGCCTGCGTGTCCTCGATGGCATCGTGGAGCAGATGCGCCGGAACGCGGAACAGGGCATTCCGCTGGTCGAACCGGATCGCAGCTTTCATCTCGAACTGTTCAAACCGGTGGGTAATACCATCCTGCTTCAGCTTCAGGATATTTTCTGGAGCACGATGCGTAAGGCGCTGAACCATACCAATATCGCGGATAGCAATCCGGTGCGCACGGCTGAGGCACACGGCGAGATCGTGGCAGCGGTGCGCACGCGGGACGCGGAACAGGTTCGCCGCGCCCTCAGCCGCCATTACGGGGACATCAAACTGCGGCTGGCCCAGATGAAGCAGCTTCAGGCCGACAAACAGGAGCCGGGATGAAACCACTGACCGCGCCCGAAATTTTCGGCAACTGGGCCACGCTGCTGCTGCCGATCAATGCCGACGAAAGTATTGATTACACGCGGCTCGATGAGGAACTGCGGTACCTGGCTGAAGCCGGGGTGAACGGGGTGTATTCCAACGGCACCGCCGGGGAATTTCATACCCAGACCGAGGACGAGTTCGACCGGATTCATGAGCTGGTCGCGGCCCGCTGCGACGCCGCCCAACTGCCCTTTCAGATTGGCGCCAGCCATATGAGCTTTCAGATCTCGCTGGGGCGCATCCGGCGGACGGTGGCGCTGAAACCCGGCGCGTTTCAGGTCATCCTGGCGGACTGGTTTCCGCTGCATGAAAGCGAAATGATCACCTGCCTGGAACACTTCGCCCAGGCCGCTGATCCTATCGGCCTCGTGCTGTACAACCCGCCGCACGCCAAACGCCGCCTGACCCCGGCGCAGATTGGTGCGCTTAAACAGGCTGTGCCCGCGCTGGTAGGCGTCAAGGTGCCGGGCGGTGACGCGGCCTGGTACCGCGAAATGCGCGCCCACTGCGGCGATCTGTCGGTCTTTATCCCCGGACACCATCTGGCAGCCGGTTACAGCCAGGGCGCGGCGGGCGCTTATTCGAATGTCGCCTGCCTGCATCCGGTCGGCGCGCAGCGGTGGTATGACCAGATGCGGCTTGATCTGGAAGCCGCGCTGGCGCTGGAACGCCGCATTCGCCAGTTTTTTGATGATTACATCACGCCCTATATCACGCAGCAGGGCTACCCTAATGGCGCGGTTGACAAGCTGCTGTCGGTAGTCGGGGGGTGGGCGCGCATTGGTTCACGGCTGCGCCTGCCGTACCGCTGGATTGACGAAACCGAAGCAGTGCGTTTGCAGAAGATCGCCGCACAGGCGATCCCCGAAATCCTGTGTATTGAAGGAGGTGCAGCAGCAACATGACCGGCAAGTTATCCCGAAGAGTGTCTGGCTTTTAGCAGCTACTATTGGAGGCTCTAATGAAACTTTGGAAGAAAAGTCTTACCCTGGCTCTGATCGTTCTCCTGGCGCTGCCGATGATGGTTGGTATGGCACAGGGATCGGGCGGTACGCTGGTCGGCGCGTTTGACGTTGGTCCAGGCGGCGCGCCGGGTATTATCCCCTACATGGACAGCGCGGGCCGCACCTGGCTGTCGAAAATCTGGTCACCGCTGGTCAGTTGGAATGCCGACATCAGCGCGCTGGAACCGCAGTTGGCGACGGACTGGAGCGCCAACGACGATTACACCGTCTGGACGTTCAAGCTGCGGGAAGGCGTGTTGTGGCACGACGGCGAACCCTTCACCGCCGACGATGTGGTTTTCTCGCTGAACCTCGCCATCAATCCGGCGGCGGCCACTTCGTTCCCCGGCTTCAGCCAACTGTCACCGGACACCGTGAAGGAAGTCCGCGCGGTGGATGACATGACCGTTGAGTTCGAACTGAACGCGCCAAACCCGCGCCTGCCCTACAACCTGATCCTGCTGTGGATTCTGCCGGAACACGCGCTGGCCGATCTCGACCCGGCGGACTACCAGAACAGCGATTGGTTCTTCACCGAAGCCATCGGCACCGGGCCGTTCATGCACGAAGAATTCCAGCGTGACCAGTTCTGGGCGCTGGTGCCAAATCCGAATTACTGGCGCGGCGCGCCCAAGCTGGAACGGCTGATCAACCGCTACTTCGCGGACGAAACCTCGGCCATTCTGGCGCTGGAAGCGGGTGAAATTCAGTTCTCCTATGCCAGCGGTGATGTGGCGCTGGGTTTCAGCGACAACAGCAACTTCCAGTTGTTCACCGGCCCGTCGGGCGTCACCAACTACCTGATCTTCAACGAACGCGATCCGCGCTTTGCTGATATTCGCGTGCGTCAGGCTTTCCTGTACGCGATTGACCGTCAGGCGATTGTCGAAACCGTGCTTCAGGAAACCGCGCAGGTTGTACCGTGTATTGGCGCGTTCCCGTCCATGTACCCGCCGGCGGAAGAACTGAATGATTACGCCTACAACCCGGAACTGGCGCGGCAGCTTCTGGCTGAAGCCGGCTTCGACACCAGCCAGCCGATTGAGGTTGTCACCTACTACGACAGCCAGTTCCATTCGGACGCGCTGGCGGCTATCCAGGCGTTCCTGAGCGATGTGGGCATTACGATCACCCCGGTTCGCCAGGACGTACCGACCTACAACAGCTACTTCTATACGGGTGAACGCTGGACGATTTCGTATCGTGGTGTTGCCGCCGGTCTGGCGAATTTCCCCTTCCCGTTCTATGAAGTGGGCGGCCAACCGACGACCGATGGCAAGCCGTTGAGCGGCGGTACGTATGACGAAATGATTGATCTGCTGTCGAAGGCCCGCGTCGAAGGCGACCCCGATGCCTACGTTGGCCTGATTCAGGACATCTGCCGTTTCCAGAACCAGAATGCCACTGAAGGTTACATGTGGACGGCGATCCGCTTCGGCGTCGCCTCCAGCAAACTCCAGGACTTCTACTGGTTCCCGGGGCCTGGCGGCGGCCCATATGAAGATCACCCTGAGCTGTGGTCGGTGAGTGGTTAAGTCACCAGCAGGTTGTGTTCGAGGGGGCATTCCATCCGGGGTGCCCCCGAAAGAGATTCATAACGTATGCTCAAATATATCCTGCGCCGGCTGTTAATCAGTATTCCGGTTTTTATCGCCATTACGGTCATTATTTTTGGCCTGATTGAAATTGCGCCGGGCGACATCCCCGACTACTTCATTCGCCCGGAACTGAACATGACGAATGAAGCAGAAGATGCCATTCGCGCGCGGTTCGGGCTGGATCAGCCGATTCTGGTGCGGTACGGCAACTGGCTGCTGAATGT
>JARKOK010000560.1 GCA_029975765.1 Aggregatilineales bacterium | reverse complement strand
TCGTCATCGTAGCCCAGGTCAATCCACATGGGCGAGGGCAGCACGCCGGTATCGGCCATCACGCCCACGCCGTAACCCGGCACGTACAACTGTGTATCGTAGGGGATGATGCGCGGATCAGAACCGACCACGCCTTTGGTCAGTTTGCGCCCGGTGGCGGTCACGGCGTCACCGCCCAGCGCCTCAGGATAGTAAATGGTGGCGTACATCCGCAGCTTGCGCCAGTATTCGCGCGGGCCGTCCGGGGTGTCAATGGTTCGCAGCACCACCGTCGTGCCGTAGGCGATCACACGGTTGATCGGCTCGCTGGCGACCGTCGTGCTTTCCGGCTGGCGGCTGACTTCAATCCCGTTTTCGTAGCGGATACGGATGTTCGTCTGCCGGATGCCGTTCTGTCCCTCTTGCAGCACCCGCCGCTGATCAAGTTCGAGATTCGCGTCCGCCTGGTACACGGTTTCAAACGGCAGCACTTCCTGTTCAACTTCGACCGTTTCCGTCACCCGAATCACCCGGATGTGCATTCCGGGCCGCAGAGCAGCGGTTTCCGCCGGGATGGCGTAATCCAGCCCCATCAGAGTCACGCCGGCATCGGCCAGGGCGCTGGCGACGGTTGTCCCCTGCGACCGGGTTTCCAGCGAAACGCCGTCCGCGATGATCGTCACCGGGCGCGACCGCCGGATGGTCACGGTTACATCGCCGGTGATCGGGGTATTCAGACCGGGCTGCACTTCGTCCGCCAGATACAGCATCACACCGGCGTCAAACAGGGCTTCGCCAATCGTGGCGCGGGTGGTGTGAATCGCGCGTGTCTGGCCGCCATCCTGAATCCGCACCGTCGCGGCATGGCGGACGTGAATCCGGGTGGCAGGCACCGGCCAGACCAGCAGTTGCAGCAGCGTGGCCGGTGTGCCGTCCACCAGAATGTCATCGTAGGCGCTCAGGCTGACGCCGGCGCTTTTCAGAATATCGAAGGGGGAGCTAAAAGTGGTGTGCAGCGTTTGTGATGTGCCGTCTACGGTCAGTGTGACCGGGCGGGCGCGGTCTATCTGAATGATGAGATCGGGCGCGAGTGTGCTTTCCGGCGGCGGCGACAGCTGGTCGCCGGTGTTGAGGCTAATGCCCAGTTCGCGCAGCAGATCGCCAACGGTGACCGCGCCGGTTTCAGTCTGCTGTGCGGCATCACCAATCACGACCGTTACCACCAGCGGCGGCGACCGGAACAGCGTCACCAGCAGCGCCCCGCCGCAGACCGCCAGGCAGCCCGTTACCAGCGCCGCTGCGACCAGCAGCGTTATCAGGCGGCGTAAACGTGAAGTTGTGTTCATAACGGGCCGGGGGTTGGTCATCAGTTTGGTGAAAACGAAAAGGGTTGTTGACGGTCAGCTCAGGCCAGGCACTCCTGCGGCACCCAGGAATTACTCCTTAGTGCTGCTCCCTTCCGGTCCTGACACGGTTCGGAGATCCTGCCGCGCAGGACCCGGTCTGAGCGAACCGGCAACAACCCCGGTTCAAAAAGATT
>JARKOK010000558.1 GCA_029975765.1 Aggregatilineales bacterium | reverse complement strand
CGCGAATCCGCTGGTTCAGGCCGGGGGTGCTGCCACCCGGCGACGGGAAGAAGGTGTTAAAAAAGACGGCGGTATCCACATACAGGCCGGGCGCATCCGGCTGCTGCAACCATGTCCAACCCGGCTGATCGGTCAGGCGGCTGTCGCCGCGCCGCGCCGCCAGGGCACGGTCTGCCGCGTCACCCGTGCCGACGATCAGCACCCCGTCTGCCACGCCGATTTCAAAAATGACATCCGTGCCGCTGGTCAGCAGGGTAAACGGCGAATCGGGATCAGGATGATTCGCCGGAGTCAGGTTAAACAGGAGCCGCAGCAGGCGGCTGATATTATCTACCAGCGCGTCCGCGTCCGTAGCCGGCGTCACCAGCAGCACATCCACCGGCAGGCGCAGCGCGGGCAGCGGATCGTTGGGACGCGGCAGCAGCGCCAGCACATAACTGCCGGTCAGCCGGTCGAAGACCGCCGCGCGGGCGTCGAAGGCCGCGCCGGTTTGCAGGCCGTCGAAGAAGCCAGCTACCGCTGCCTGCACGTCGCCGGCGGTGGGCGCGGGGAGAATGGGATGCACGCCAACGGTTGCCAGCGGCAGGCCGCCGAGCATCTGCCCGGCAAAACTGCTGAAAGGCAGCGCCGCCAGCGCGGTTGCTATGAGGTCATTCAGACTGCCGCCGCGCTGCACCCAGAAAGCCGCGCGCGGCAGATAATCCAGCAGCGCCGGATCAAATTCGCGGCTGGCAGCCAGCGGCAGCCGGTCAGCCGCGTGAAGGGTGACTGCCGCCACCAGTTGGCGGGCCGCCGTATCAAAGCCGAGATGGACACCCGCGCCATCGTAGCCGCCCACCAGCAGCGCCGCCAGTTCCGGCGTGCCGCGCTGTGTGGTTATCGCTTCGCCCAGGGCGGCCCACAGTGGGGCCGCGTCGGCGCTGCCGCTGATCAGACCGGTAACGGCCTGCGGCAGATACGCGCCGGTCACATACGCCGAAATCAGCGTATTAGCCGGCGGCGGCCCCCACGCCGCCCGGTAGGCCGCGCTGGCGGTCAGCGCCGCCGCCGCGCCGGCCTGCACATCCAGCGCCTGCCGCACCAGGTCGTCCGCGCCGACCAGCACGACCGCCGGGGTGAGCGCCAGCGTGACGCGGTCGCCGGCGTACAGGATAACGTCCCGGTAGGTTTCCGGTTCGAGGGAAGCCGGCCCTTCGATAACCGGTTTCAGGCGGCTGGCGGACAAAAACAGATCACGCGTTGGCAGCAGCAGCAGCACATCGTCGGGTGATACGGCCAGCGCGGCGTCAAACTGCCGGTACGCCAGCACGATTTCGCCGTCCAGCCAGGGCAGCACGCTGGCCGCAAACGAAACATTGTCCACATCAAACAGGCTGGCGAACGGGATCAGCGTGTCGAAGTCCAGCGCGTTTTCCAGCCGGACACGCGCCGGCTGAAGTTGACCGGCCAGCGCCAGCATCACGTTAGCATCGTTGGCGCTGGCATTGGGGTCGGCCATATCCAGCCGGATGAAACCGGCAAAATCCGCCGGAATCAGATCAACCGCCGCCGGGGTCTGCGCGGCGGCGGGCAGCACCGATACCAGCAGTATGAGGCATACCAGACGAAACATAGGGAGCCATCCTCCGGGTTACCTGCCGTAAACAAGCTGTGTTACGCATCAAGGAAGGTGCGTCATTTGCCGGCGGCGAGGGTCGTCGCTCACAAGGCGAGGCACGCTTCCGCCGCCAGCCAGAACAGTTTATCCCGCGCCGACGTGCGGCTCTGCCAGTCCCGGCTGTCCCACTCGTCGCCGCTCAGGTCATCCCCGCCGTAGACCACCTGGCCGAACGTCACCCCCCGGAACTGCGCCACCGCGAAAAAGGCCGCCGCTTCCATCTCCACCGTGAGGCAGCCTTCCGCCTTGCGCCGGGCGATTTTCGCCGGGGTTTCGCGGTAGATCGCGTCGGTCGTCCACGTTTTGCCGGTGACGCAGGGCACGTGATGCCGCGCCAGCGTGGCCTCCAGCGCGGCGACGGCGGCAGGGCTGGCACTCACCTCGCGCGAGGGGGGCAGGTAGTGGTAGGACGTGCCTTCGTCGCGCACCGCGCGGTTGATAATTACTGCGTGGCCGACGGCGATTTCCGGCATCAGCACCCCCGAACCGCCGCAGGCGATAAACCGGGTGCAGCCCAGCGCGATCACTTCTTCCAGAAATCCGGCGGCCAGCGGCGCGCCCACGCCCGGATGCACCACGACCAGCCGCCGCCCGTGTACGTCCAGTTCGTAGACCGGATTTCTGCCCAGTTCGCTGCCCAGATGATACACACATTTCGCGTTCGCGCAGACGGCTGTAATCACGTCCTGGAAGAAACACAGCACGCAGTGTTCCGGCACATCCAGCCGCTTCAGGATGCGGGACGGTTCGATGAAGGCCTGCGGTGCAGGGTCGAATTCGAGAATGGGATAATCTGGCATAAGTCCCGCCGTGTGTTAGTATCCGGTTCGCATGTCACTGCCAGAAGCCTAACCGCCGCACGCGCACCTGTCAAGCGGCGGCGTTCGCTGGTAAACTGAGGCGCACCCACGCATGGCGGAGTGATGATGCTCAAAGGTGTTTCGTTTTTCTGGATCGGCCTGCTGCTGATCGTGGCGCTGGCTGGCGCGCTGCGGCTGCTGAGTTACGATTTCAGCCTGCCGTATGTTGACCACCCCGACGAACCGGCCTACTTTCTGGAAGCGCAGAAATGGCGGGGCTTCTCCGTGCCGGTAGGACAGACAGCGGGATTTCCACCCGCCTACATCACAATCAATGTCCTTGCGCAGTTCGCTGTCGAAAGCACGGGTGCTTCCGGGTTAGCGCCAACAGTGCATTTGCTCCGGCTGGTTTCCTCTTTTGTAAACGTTTTGACACTGGTACTGGTGGCGCTGACAGCGCGGCTGACTGCTGGTGATCTTGCCGGACTGGTGGCTGGTACGGCGTGGGCTGTATCACCTACTGTTCTTCAGCATGGGGTTTATGCCTCGGCGGACCCATTCGTGAACTTATTTGTCATTCTGGCCGTATTTCTTGCCGGTGCAGCCTGGGTTGACCCTCGAAGACAACACTGGTGTATTTGGAGTGTAGTCGCAGGACTAATCGCTATCTTATTTAAGTATAATGTATTAACCGCAATTCTCCCAGGGGGTATGGTGGCTCTCGCCATCTTCAGACGTGACCATCAACGGGGCTTTCGTTACTTAGGTGTTCAAGTATTGCTAATTGTACTCGTCGCGCTTTATCTGGTCTTTGTCTATGGCGCATTCAACTTACGCAATAATGAAACTTCCACGCTTACGCTGAACAATCTGTTTGATGTTGGTCGGGTGTTATACAACATCCAGTGGGTTTTTCGACCTATTGGGGCGCAAACGTTTTATGTTGTATGTGTGCTCGGAATTGTCGCTTTTATTGTTGCACGTTGGCGGGCCCTTCCCACGGTTCGTTTAGTTGTGATCGGATTGTGTCTAATAGTTATTATTACCATTCCCTGGCTCGCAGCCGCTTATGCGCTGGCAGATGCAAGAGTACGTGACGTGCTCCCGGCGACGGCGGAGGCCTGCGTCATTCTGGGCGCGGCGCTGG
>JARKOK010000541.1 GCA_029975765.1 Aggregatilineales bacterium | reverse complement strand
AATGAAGAGGAAATTGCCTTCCGCTTTGTCAATTTGTTCCAGGGCGGTCAGCGGGTCGCGGGCAACGGGGGGGGTGCCGCCTAGCGTGGTGAGGAATTGGAAACCATCGGCCAGGTCCCAGACCATGGCGCGGCGTTGGGTGCGTTCACACACTTCCTTGACCGATTGCAAGGCGCGTTCTTCCTCGCTGGTGACAACCAGGATGACGGTGAAGCGGGCGCGCAGGTAGATATCGAGCTGTTCGTTAAAATTCATGGCTTTTGCTCCAAATTTGTTGGGTCAGTTGCTGGGCAGTGGGGGTAGCCGCCAGGCCGCCTTCGGCAGTTTCGCGCAGGCTTTCATCCATGTGATTGCCAATGCGACGCATGGCATCAATCACTTCGTCGGCGGGGATGAGGCTTTCAACACCGGCCAGGGCCAGGTCGGCGGCGACGAGCGCTTGAGCCACACCGGCGGCGTTGCGCTTGGTGCACGGGGCTTCGACCAGCCAGCCAATGGGGTCACACACCATGCAGAGCATGTTCTTGAGGGCGATGGCAGCTGCGTGGCTTGCCTGAGCCGGGCTGCCGCCCATCAGCTCGACAATGGCGGCGGCGGTCATGGCAGCGGCGCTGCCGGTTTCGGCCTGACAGCCGCCCGCTGCGCCGGAAACATGGGCGCGATGGAGGATGACAACGCCTACTCCACCGGCGGTGAAGAGTGCCTGAATCAGTTGTTCGTCGCTGAAGCCGCGTTGCTCTTGCAGGGTGAACAGCAGGGCTGGCAAAATGCCGGATGCTCCGGCTGTTGGGGTGGCGACAATGCAGCCCATACAGGCGTTGGTTTCGCTGACGGATAGGGCGCGTGCAATGGCGCGGCTGAGCAATGGCCCGCTGAGGGGTTGCGCACCGCTTTCTAGCCAGTTCCAAAAGCGATGGGCGCTGCCGCGCGTCAGGCCGCTGAGCGAGTGCAATGGGGCTTCAAGGCCCTGCCCGGTGCTACGACGCATCACTTCTAGCCGTTGGCGCATGCGATTCCAGATGACGGAGCGCGGTTCATCGCTGAGTTTGATTTCGCCTTCGAGGATGATTTCCCAAAGCGGTAGGGCGCGGGCTTGGGCTTGTTGAACCAGTTCTGCCAGGCTGTGGAACATCGTTTACTCCTTGATGCGGGGGATGGTGCGCGCCCAATGCACCCAGGGTAGCGAGTCCAGCCCCTGGGTGAGGGGAATGGGCAGCGGGTGGTCGGTTTCAAGGATCATGATGGCCTGACCGCCGCGTGCGTTGCGCTTGACGCGCAAGGTGGCAATGTTG
>JARKOK010000529.1 GCA_029975765.1 Aggregatilineales bacterium | reverse complement strand
CGTTGGCAGCGGCCAGTTTCACTGCCCTAACTGCCGGACGATGCGCGCCTACGAACGCAAGCAGGCCAAACGCTACTTCAGCCTGTACTTCATTCCGCTGATTCCGATGGGTGACCTGGGCGAGTTTGTCGAGTGCCAGACCTGCCATCTGACCTTTCGTCCCGAAGTGCTGACGGTGAAGCCGCCTGAACCGACCACGGATCTGGCGGTGCTTATCAATTCGGCCAAAGCCCGGCTGGGGGGCGGCCATCCGATTGAATATTTTGTGCGTGATCTGAACGCCGCCGGGCTGGAACGCGAAGCCGCGTGGAGTATCGTGACCTCGGCTATCGGTTCAGCGCGGCGTGTTTGCCCAAACTGTGATTTGTCCTATGCTGCGACCGTGACCACCTGCCGCGAATGCAGCCGTCCCCTGGGTGATTAGACGCATGGCAAAAGCAATTTTATTGCTGCACGGGCCGAATCTGAATCTGTTAGGACTGCGCGAACCGGATGTTTACGGGCGCGTAACGCTTGACCAGATCAACCAGTGGGCGACCATCCATGCCCGGCAGCGAGGCGTTGAACTGCGGGCGGAGCAGTCGAACCATGAGGGCGCGTTAATTGATATGCTGCATGTGGCCCGCAACTGGGCCGATGGCGTGGTGATGAATCCCGGCGCGTACACCCATACTTCGATTGCGCTGCGGGATGCGGTGGCCGCGATCAGTCTGCCGGTGGTTGAGGTTCATCTGTCAAACGTTCACGCGCGCGAGTCTTTCCGGCATACTTCGATGATCGCGCCGGTGTGCGTGGGTCAGATCAGCGGTTTCGGCTGGCGCAGCTACCTGTTAGGTATTGACGCGCTGCTAGGGCATCTGGGACTGCTGCCGAACCCGGATTAATTGGTTGCCCTTAACAACAGAACGTCTGGAATTTTGGCAGTCTGCACTCTGGCGAGGCTCTATTATGGTTGGGTATATTCCCTAACCAAATGATTGAGCGTTGTACGGATATGCATCTGCGCGCCTTCAGGGTGCGTCTGAAAGGTCAGTTATGGCAACCCAAGAATCGATTCTGGCGGCTGTCGAAGATAACAGCGTGCGGTTTGTTGATCTGTGGTTTACCGACATTACCGGCATGGTGAAAAGCATCACCGTTCCGGCGGAAAAACTACCGGATGTGCTGGAAGCTGGCTCCCACTTCGACGGCTCATCTATTGAAGGCTTTGCGCGCGTCGCCGAAAGCGACATGATTCTGGTGCCTGATCTGGATACGTTTACGATTCTGCCCTGGGACCCTGCCGAAGAACGCACGGCCTGCCTGATCTGCACGGTGCATACGCTGCGCGGTGAGCCGTTCATTGGCGATCCACGCAACGTGCTGATGAAGGCCCTCAAACAGGCGGCGGAACTGGGTTTTGTCTATCAGACCGGGATCGAACTGGAGTTTTTCCTGTTCCGGCAGGCCAGCGGCGGTGATCTTGCCCCGCTGCTCCCACAGGATGAAGCCAGCTATTTTGATATGTCTACCGATATGTCGCAGAGCATCCGGCGGCAAATGCTGGCGACGCTGGCGCAGATGGGTATCGCGGTGGATTCAACGCATCATGAGATCGGCTCCGGTCAGCATGAGATAGATTTCCGGTATGATGAGGCGCTCAAACAGGCTGACAAAATTCTGATTTCGCGGGTGGCCTTAAAAGCGGTGGCCCGCCGTAACCAGCTACACTGTACATTTATGCCGCGTCCCAGCGAAAAGCTGCCGGGGTCAGGGATGCATACCCATCAAAGTTTACATGATGTGGCAACCGGAGAAAATGTCTTTGCCTATTCCGGTGATGAATACGGCCTGTCGGAGACGGCTAAACACTTTCTGGCCGGCCAACTGGCTCACGCGCGTGCCATGTGTGCGGTACTGTCGCCGCTGGTGAATTCTTACAAACGGCTGGGTACCAGTTTTGAAGCGCCGGTATATGTGACCTGGGCGCATATCAACCGGGCGGCGCTGATCCGCGTGCCGCATATTTCCACCGGCGCTGAGTCCCATACGCGGCTGGAACTGCGCTGCCCGGACCCCAGCGCCAATCCATATCTTGCCAGCGCCGTGATGCTGATGGCCGGACTGGATGGAATCCGCCAGCAGACGCCGCTGCCTGACCCGCTGGAAGAAACGCTGGTACGGCAGGATCGCACCCGCCTGCGCCAGTTGGAAGTGCTGCCGACCTCGTTAGGTGAGGCGCTGGATGCGCTGAGCCAGGATGATGTTATCCTGGCGGCACTCGGTCCGTACATCAGTGACCGGTATATTGCTGCCAAACGGCAGGAATATGACGAATATAACCGGCAGGTGACACCCTGGGAAGTCGAGCGGTATCTGCGGCGTTACTGATGCACGATCAGATCGTGAATGGCTAAGAGCGCCGATTCCATCTGCTCTGGTTCAAGCACAATCGAGAGACTGCACCGTGACGGGCCTTGCGCCAGTCCCAGAATACGAATCCCTGTTAAACAGTGCAGGACACCGGCTGTCAGCGCGGGTGTTTCGTCAATCTTATCCCGGATGACGGTGATGATGCTCACCGGTTTCACCTGCCACGCGGCGGTATCCGGCTGCGCGCTGAGATCATCTTCCAGCATCAGCCGCGCGGCGTGGATCGCGTCGGGGCCGGCACTCGTCGGAATCAGGAAACAGACAAAGCTGTGGGTGGCCGACTGCGAGGAAATCATCACATCGGCGTGTGTGTGCATGGTGGCCTGCAGCGTGCGGTCAACCAACTGACGGATGGGCGACAGTGGCCCGTTGCGGGCAGCGGTCAGACCAATGCCGGAAATCGCGGTGACGGCTTTAAGATGCTGTCCGGGTTCAGCGGTAGCATCATGAATCAGGGTGCCGGGCTGCTGGGGTTTGAATACGTTCTTGATTCGTAAAGGAATGTGACGCTCGCGCAGTGGGCCGATCATGCGGGCGTGCAGCACGCGCGCGCCAAAGTAGGCCAGTTCCGCCACTTCTTCATACGACATACGCGGGATGACCTGCGCCGACTGAATTTCGCGCGGGTCGGCGGACATCATACCGTCCACACTCGTCCATATCCAGACTTCACTGGCATCGGCACAAATGGCGAAGATGGAGGCGGTGTAATCGCTGCCGCCGCGACCCAATGTGGTTGGTTTGCCGCTGCGTGTCGCGCCGATAAACCCGGTTGCTACGGGCACAATCTGGCGTTCGAGGCTGGGCAGCAGATTGCTGCGAATACGGTCGCATGTCAGTTCAATATTGGGTGTGGCATTACCATAGACATCATCGGTGATGATGAGGTCGGTCGCGTCCAGCGCCACGCTGCGAATTTCCTTCTGACGCAGCAGCGCCGCCACAATCCGCGCCGCCAGTTTTTCGCCTACGCCGATGGTAGCATCTATCAGATCGGGAATCGGGGTTTCCGCTGGCAGGTCGGACATGGTTTCATAGGTGCCCAGCATGTCAAACAGCAGCCGGTCAATGTCGGCCTGCAAAGCGGCGCGTTCCGTCGCGCCGAGCGGCAGTTCCTCGATCAGCGCCATATGGCGGGTACGGAGGTTGGCGACGATGCGCCGGTAGCCGCGCTGGTTGCCCAGATGCGCCAGATGGGCGGATTCGATCAGGGCATCGGTTACCCCATCCAGCGCCGAGACGACCAGTATCAGGTTGTCCCACTGTTCGCGCTCGTGCAGGACAATGCTTAGAACCTGCATGAGCGCCGTTTTCGTTCCAACGGACGAACCGCCGAATTTCATCACCAGCGTGCTCATGTATCCCCCTGTCGCAAATCGGGCTGCAGTCGAGTATGTTGGTACGAAAGAATACGGCATTTGCAGCCACATAACTGCCTTGCGACTGTTTGAGACTAGCATTTTGGCAATTTTATGTCAATATTTTGCCACAGATGAGGACTATGCCGTATGATGGAATACGTGTGTGAGGCCATCGGTCGGTAAGGAATAGAGTCAAGGTAGATCAACAATGTCTGAGGCACAAATCCTCCAGCAGCGTATGGTTGCCGGGGTGCGTTTTAACAAAGTTGGAAAGTTGTATCACTTCGATTACAGCGAATTTCCCGAACTCCAGATGGGTGATTTTGTGATCGTGGAGACAGCGCGGGGCCGCCAGATGGGGCAGGTGAACGGGTTTGCGGCGGCGGACGACAGGGGCATGGATTACAAACCGATCATGCGAATGGCGACGCCGCGCGATTTGCTGCTCAAACAGCAGTGGGAAGCCAAACAGGACGAGGCTCTGGAAAAGTGCGAAGATAAAGCCGCGCAGCTTGGGGGCTTTGAGAATGTCAAGTTTGTGGCGGCGCATTATAATTATGATGGCAGCCTGCTGACGTTTCTTTTCACTGCGGAAGACAAGGTGAATACCAACCGGCTGTGGAACGAATTGGGGCGGATGTTCCCCGCGTCGCAGGTGGAAATGCGTCAGATTGGCCCGCGTGACGTCGCCAAGCTGCTGGGTGGTTTTGGCGCGTGCGGTGAACTGCGCTGCTGCTCCACCTTCCTGACCGATTTCAGCCCGATCTCAATCAAGATGGCGAAAGCGCAGGGCATTTCGCTGAACCCATCGGAAATCACGGGTATGTGTGGTCGGCTGCGGTGCTGCCTGGTGTACGAGTACGAGCAGTATGTGGAAGCGCGCCGCCATCTGCCGAAGCGGAATAAACGGATCGGCACGCCGCACGGTGAGGGTAAGGTGCTGGATGTGCATCCATTGCAGGATGCGGTGACGGTAGTCGTCGAAGATGTCCGGTATGTTGTTCAGCGGGAGGAGATCATTCCACTGGACGAATGGGAGGCGCTGCAAAAGAAGGCACAGGAGCCGTGTGCCAAACATGGCGATGGGCCGTGCGAGTGTGGCGCGAAACCCGGCAAGCAGCCGAAGGCGGAAGACGAAGCCTGACATGGGGTAGGGGCGTATGGCTGTAAGTCCCTATGCATTACAAACATCGGAGCAATAATGACAGAAGCAGTACAGCAGCCCAAACGGATCATGGGTGTGTTTGCCCACCCGGATGACCCCGAATTTTTTTGCGGCAGCACCTTCGCTAAGTGGGCGGCAGAAGGCGCGCAGATTACCTATGTACTGGCGACCAGCGGCGATAAAGGCAGTGATGTGCCGGATATGACTCCGGACAGGCTGGTTGCGATTCGCGAGGAGGAACAACGCTGCGCTGCGGCGGTGATCGGGGTTAAGGACATTGTATTCCTGCGCTACCATGACGGGGAGCTGGAGGTGACACCGGAACTGAAGCGGGACATCGTGCGGATGATTCGCCTGCGGCAGCCGGATGTGGTGGTCACGAATGACCCGACAACCTGGTGGAATATGTTCAATCGCCCGAATCATCACGATCATCGCACGATTGGCGCGGCGGCGCTGGAAGCCCTGTTTCCGGCAGCGGGCAACCGGATGTATTTCCCGGAACTGGAACGTGATGAGGGATTGTCGCCGCACAAGGTGAAACAGATCTGGCTGACCGTCACCCGCGATCCGAACGTAAAGGTGGATGTGACGGATTACGTCGAAACCCGTATTCGGGCGCTGCGAGAACACAAAAGCCAGATCGCTGATATGACGGCACTGGAAACGCGGATCCGCGCGAACGTTGACCCGGAAGCGCCCTCCGACCAGCCGCGTTATGTCGAAAACTTCCGGGTGCTGAATTTATAGGGGTATAAGGTAGGGGTGAACTGTCAGTTCACCCCTACACCATTGCATAACGACAGCAGGAAACATGATGACAAAAATTGATTTTAAGACCGAGGCTGAAGCCCTGCGGGACGAACTGGTGGCACGCCGCCGGGATTTCCACCGTCACCCGGAGTTGGGCTTTGAGGAAGTTCGCACGGCGGGTATCGTCGCGGAAGAACTGGCGCGGCTGGGTATGGAAGTCCAGACCGGGGTAGGCAGGACGGGAGTCGTCGGGCTGCTGGAAGGCGATCAGGATGGCCCGACCGTCCTGGTGCGGGCTGATATGGACGCGCTGCCGATTCAGGAAGAGAACACGTCGGAGTATGCCTCGTCCGTGCCGGGCAAGATGCACGCCTGCGGCCACGACGGCCATACGGCGATAGCGTTAGGGGTTGCCAGGCTGCTGTCGCAGCATCGCAGCCATATTGCCGGGCGGGTCAAGTTCGTGTTTCAGCCGGCGGAAGAAATCGCTGGCGGGGCAAAAGCCATGGTCGCTGATGGTGTGCTGCGCGACCCGCGACCGGATGTAAGCGTGGGGCTGCATCTGTGGAACGGAATGCCGTTGGGCCGGCTGGGGGTGGCCGATGGGCCGGTGATGGCCGGATCATCGGAATTTGTGCTCAGGATCACCGGTAAAGGCGGCCATGCCGCTTCGCCGCACCTGACAATTGACCCGGTGGTGTGCGCCGCGCAGGTTATAACCGCCTTCCAGACGATTGCCAGCCGCAGTGTTAACCCGCTGGACAGCGCAGTGGTGTCGGCGACATATCTGCGCGCGGGGACGGCCTTTAATGTGATTCCGCAGGATGTCGAAGTGCGCGGCACGATTCGTATCTTCAGGCTTGAGGTGCGCGATCTGGTCGAACGGCGAATGCACGAGATCAGCCAGGGTATCGCCGGGGCGATGGGCTGCACGGCTGAACTGAACATTATTCACCAACTGCTGCCGGTGGTCAATCATCCCGAAGTGGGCGCGCGGCTGCGCGGCCTGTTCCGGCGGTTCGTTGGGGATGAAGGGCTGGATATGACCGAGCGCACGATGGGCGCGGAGGATGTTGGCCTGCTGATGGATGATGTTCCCGGCATGTATTTCTTTCTGGGAGCGAAAGTACCCGATCAGGAAGTTTATTACGGACACCATCACCCCAGATTCGATTTTGACGAAAACGCGCTGCCGCTGGGCGTGGCGCTGCTGTCGGCAGCGGTGGCGGAATACGTGCTGCCAGAGGCGTGATGGCAAGTCAGAATATCCTGCACTGGCGCGATGGGCGCGGCTGGTTGGTGCTGGCCGGCGGCGAAAGCGGCGACGTGCGCGGTCAGGTCATCGGACGGGCGGCGGCGGATGGCGGTGTCGCGTATCTCAGCCTGGGCAATCACGATGGGTGGATTGAGGCGGCGCTGGCGGATATGGATGATCTGGGCGCGCCGCCCGGTTACATTGTGGATGCGCTGACGGAAGATGACCAGACATTAACCGCACGATTAAGCGAGGCCGCGATCATCGTGGTTGAAAACGCGCCGCAGGTTGGTGAACTGCGTTCCGGGCTGCTGGGCGCGGCGGCTGCGGGAATGCAGGCGGCCTTTGAGAACGGCGCGGTTGTTCTGGCGGAAGGCCGCGCGGCGATGGCATTGGGCGCGTGGGTGATAACGGGTGATGCGGTGCTGCCCGGCCTGGAATGGCTGGCGGGCGCGCTGGTTGTGCCGGGTGTGACGGCGGTCGCGCAGAGCGCGCCGGCGCAGTGGGTGCTGAACGAGCAGCCAGGCGCGATTGCTATCGGGATTGGCAGTACGTCGGCGCTGGCGCTGGGGCCGGACGGTGAAGTAGAACCCTGGGGACAGCGGCAGGTAACGGTTGTCCTGGGGCGGGAGTTTGGTAAAGGGGGCTAAATGCCAGCAACAGTATTGGTTGGAGCGCAGTGGGGCGATGAAGGCAAAGGCCGTATCGCCGATTGGCTGGCGACAGAGTCGGACGTAGTGGCGCGCTATGGCGGGGGTGACAACGCCGGGCATACCGTTTATGTTGGGCAGCAGGTATTTAAATTGCACACCATTCCGTCCGGGATTTTGCGCGGGCAGGTGATGTGCGTGCTGGGCAACGGCATGGTGGTTAACCCGGTTAATCTGGTCAAAGAGATGGATCAGCTTCAGGCCTTGGGTGTGACCATTACGCCGGAACGGCTGCTGTTCAGCACGCGGGCGCATCTGATCACCCCGGCGCATATCGCGCTGGATGCGGCTTCGGAAAAAGCGCGCGGCGCGCAGGCCATTGGCACCACGCTGCGTGGGATTGGGCCAGCCTATCTGGACAAAACCGGACGCAAAGGCATCCGTGCCGGCGATATGGCGAACATCGAAGAATTTGCCGACGCGCTGCACCAGAGTATTCGTGAAGCGAACGAGGTGCTGGCGCGGCAGGATATGGCGACACTGGATGCCGATGCGGCGGTCGCACCTTATATTGAGGCGGCGGCGCGTTTGCAGCCCTTTCTGGCGGATACCGCCGTATATCTGAACCAACGGTTGCAGGAAGGCGCGCGGGTGTTGTGTGAGGGCGCACAGGGGACGCTGCTGGATGTGGATCATGGCAGTTATCCGTTTGTGACCAGTTCATCCCCAACAGCAGGCGGGGCGCTGACCGGACTCGGTATCGGGCCGGGCAGGATTGACCGGGTGGTTGGGGCGGCCAAAAGTTTCAGCACCCGTGTTGGCGCGGGGCCCATGCCGACCGAACTGACCGACGCGCTGGGTGACCGGCTGCGCGGCACGGGCGAGCATTTCTGGGATGAGTACGGGACGACCACCGGGCGTCCCCGGCGCTGCGGCTGGCTGGATGCTGTTATGCTGCGTTACGCGGTGTTGATTAACGGCTGTACCGAGCTGGTACTCACCAAACTCGATATTCTGAGCGGGTTTGAGGAACTCAAACTTGCGGTTGCATACCGGGTGGATGGCAAATTGCTGGATTATCCACCAACAACCAACGCCGAACTCGAACGCGCCGAGCCGGTGTATGAAACGCTATCCGGCTGGCAGGAGGACATCAGCGGCGCGCGGCGCGGCGGCGATTTGCCGGCGGCGGCGCGGCGTTATATCCAGCGGATTGCCGAGGTGTGCGGCACGCCGGTGCATACGGTCAGCGTCGGGCCGGAGCGCGACCAGTTGGTGCAGTTATAGGGTAGAGACGAGAGACACGCCCCGTCTCTACAGATTTGCGAGGCACATGGACGCGAACACCTACACCTACGAGATGGAAGCGCCGGTAACACAGCCACCCCGCCGCGTGGTGTCGCTAGTACCCAGTGTGACCGAATCGTTGTTCGATCTGAATCTGGGTGACCGGCTGATAGGCGTTACCGATTACTGTATCTATCCGGTGGATAAGGTGGCTGCTCTGCCGCACATCGGCGGCACCAAGAACCCGGATGTCGAGCGCATTATCGCGTTGCAGCCCGACCTGGTGATCGCCAACCGTGAGGAGAACCAGCGCGAGACGGTGGCTCGTTTGCAGGATGCGGGGATTCCGGTGTGGGTGACATTCCCGCGCACCGTCCTGGAAGCGATCAATCTGCTGTGGAATATGATGCATGTGTTCGATGAACCGGCGATGGTGCCGCGTGTGCGGTTGATCGAACAAACGTATGACTGGGTGCTGCGGCTGGCTGAAAACCGGGTGCAGCCGTGCCGGGTGTTCGCGCCCATCTGGCTTGACCCGTTGATGACCTTTAATGCCGGCACCTACTGTCATGACATCCTGCGCGTTAGCGGCGGCACCAACGTTTTCGCGGATCGTGAACGGCAGTATCCGTTAGCGGCGGATGTGGGTCAGGCGGTGCCATATGCCGCCGATGACCCACGCGCCGCCGGGCGGGATACGCGCTACCCCCGTGTGACGCTGGATGAAGTCGTGGCCGCACAGCCTGATGTCATTCTGCTGCCCAGCGAACCCTATCCGTTCACCGAGGCGCATCTCCCATTGTTCGCTGGGCTGGATGTTCCAGCGGCGCGGCAAAACCGGGTGATGCTGGTAGACGGGACACTGCTGACCTGGCCGGGCACGCGACTGGCCTACGCACTGAACACCCTTCCCGGTTTATTATGTTCGGGTGAGAACCATGACTGAGGCAAATGACCCGCAAGTGGATTGGCTGAACACCGTAGCACATGATCTGAAAACGCCGATCAATTCCGTGCGCGGTTGTATTGAACTGGTGCAACAGCTCGGTTCGCTGAACGAGCGCCAGCAGCATTTTGCCGACAAAGCCCTGAACGGCTTGCAGCGTATGGAACATCTGGTGGCACGCCTGCTGGATATTTCGTGGTTGGATGCCGGTATGGCGCTGGAACTGGCTGAATGTGATCTGGCGGCTGTCATCCGTGAGGTGGTTGAGATGCTGCGCGACAGTGCCGAACAGCGAAGCATTCGGATTCATATGCAGCTTGATGACCACCTGGGGTTGATTCAGGCGGATCCACAGCGGCTGGTGCAGGTCATGGACAACCTGATCAGCAACGGCATCAAGTATAACCGGGATGGTGGGCAGGTCTGGATTCAGGCGCAGCGCGAAACTGACCGAGTGGTGGTGCGCGTGCGGGACAGCGGTATGGGTATTTCGCCGGAAGATCAGCCGCGTGTTTTTGAGCGGTTCTTCCGGTCGCGGGAGGGCGTGGCCCTCAAGATTGAAGGCAGCGGCCTGGGGCTGGCAATTTCGCGCGCGATTGTCCATAAACACGGCGGGCATATCTGGTTAGAGAGTACGCCGGGGCAGGGCACAACCTTCTCCTTCAGCCTGCCGCTGGAAATCAGCGAGGGTGGAGAAACGATGGTTGAAGCGCAGCAGAGCGCCGGTGAAGCCGCAGACAGCCGCGAAGATTATGCACTGGCGGTGAGCAGCGAAGAACATGACGCAGTGGATGATGCAATTCAGGAACAGCGCGAGATGTCGCGGGTGGAACCTGCCGGCAGCGACGAACCTTAGCGGGCACTGGTTGCAGCGCCTTGTGAGAAAGAGTACAATTTCGCAGCGTTCGGGTTGGTAACCATGTGGAGGTTTGTCGTGCGGCGGTTGGCATTGTTGATGTTTGTTATTTTACTGTTGATTATCGGCGGCGGTTTGACAGCGCAGATTGCATCTCAGGGCGGCATATTCCAGATTCCTGCCGTGATTCGCACGACGAATAACCCGGATGCTTCCGTGTTGGACATGACACCCTGGAAAGCCGAGCAGCTTTTCCTGCTCATCGGTTTTGTGCTGTTTAATCTGGTCGGCGCGACCGTTACGCTGATGATTGTGTTCTGGTTGCTGCACCGGCAGGTAAAACGGGTTAAGGCTGAGGGTGATGCTCCGCCGGCTATGACCAGCGCCGCCGAAAAGACGTAGCCAGGTGCAGGTTGAACTTGAGTGGAATCTAAGTAATTCTCGAAAATCTGTAACGGTGTGTGTAGAATAACACCATCCGGTGTTAGGTCGGGTTGTCATGCAGGGAAATTCTCCGCGATTATTTACGCGTCTGGCGCTGGCAACGGCGCTCTTTACTTTTGGCCTGATTGTGTTTGGCGCGGTGGTGCGGGTCACCGACTCCGGGCTGGGCTGCGGTAATCACTGGCCGCTGTGCAACGGTACGGTCTTCCCGCCCCTGGACAATATCACGGCATGGATTGAATGGCTGCACCGGCTGTTTGCCATCCTGATCGGGTTATTGGGGATTGGTACGCTGGTGGTAGCGATCCGCGCGTACCGCCAGCAAAATCGAAAAGTGCTGACGATGACAGTGCTGGCGGCGGTGCTGTTCGCCGTACAGAGTCTGCTGGGCGCGATTGTGGTGGTGCTGGAACTGCCGCCGACCTTTGTCACGCTGCATCTGGGTACGGCGATGCTGCTGCTGGGCGCGCTGCTGGTGGCGGTGGTGTGGGCGTCCTATCGCCCGCAGGCGCGGCGTGGGGGGGATACGGTCACGCTGCTGGCCTACATTACGGCGGCACTGGCGCTGGTGATCATCCTGACCGGCGCACTGGTACGCGGCAGCGGCGCAACACTGGCCTGTACTGATTGGCCGCTGTGTAATGGACAGGTTCTGCCATTCAGCCAGGGGCAGTTAGCGACGATTCATATGTTCCACCGTTTCGCCGTGCTGGCGCTGGGTGTATCTCTGCTCATCCTGGTGTGGTACGCGGTCAAACAGCGCAGCGGCAGCGCCCGGACGCTGGCAGCATGGGCGCTGGTGATGTATCTGGCACAGGCGGGTGTGGGCGCGCTGTATGTATTAACCAGTGCGGCCCCGCTGTGGGGCGCGGCGCACGTCGGTTTTGCGGCGGCCACTTGGGCGCTGCTGGTGGTATTAAGCGCGACAGAATGGCTGAATAATCGGGAAAGCGGAGTATCAAACGAGCAACAATGGAATCCTCAGTCCGAAGCTACCAGTTAAATTTTACCTCAACGCTTAAAACCTATCTGGAACTGGCGAAACTGCGTATTGTGCTGCTGCTGCTGTTCACCACGCTGACGGCGATGGTGATTGCCGCTGACGGCATCCCCCAGTTTTCGATCCTGATACCGACCTTGATTGGCGGGGCATTTGCAGCGGCGGGTTCCAGCGCGATCAACCAGTATCTCGACCGCGACATGGATGCCAAAATGGCGCGTACTGCGCGGCGGCCTATTCCCTCCGGTCGGGTGGAACCGGTCAATGCGCTGTTTTTTGGCCTGGCGCTGGTGGCCTGGTCGGTGCTGGTGCTGGGCGTGTGGGTGAACTGGCTGGCGGCAGGGCTGGCGCTGTTTGGCGGGCTGTATTACGTCATCCTGTATACCATGATCCTCAAACGCAATACCGTCGTGAATATCCTGATTGGCGGCGGGGCGGGGGCGGTGCCGGTGCTGGTCGGGTGGGCGGCGGTCACTGGTTCGCTGTCGCTGGAGGCGTTCGCGCTGTTTGCGATTGTCTTTTACTGGACGCCGCCGCATAGCTGGGCGCTGGCGCTGCTGGTCAATAAGGATTATGCGCTGGCAAACGTCCCGATGATGCCGGTGGCGCGCGGCGAAGAAGCTACCCGCATCCAGATTTTGTTATATTCGATCCAACTGTTTGTGATCGCGCTGCTGCCGCTGCCGTTTCAGGTGTTGGGGATCGTGTATTTGCTGGCGGCGGTGCTGCTGGGGCTGGGGCTGATTCACGCTTCGATCAACCTGATTCGCCTGGGCACAGGCGCGGCGGCGCGCAGCATGTACAAGTTCTCGACGGCTTATCTGGCCTTCCTGTTTCTGGCGATGATGATTGATCGGTTGGTGTTGTGAACGGCGAATCCAGAGCGGCGCGGTGGCCGGTATTCGTGGCGCTGGCGCTGCTGGTACTGATCACGGTCATTTTTATCATTGAATTTGTGCTGACGACGGAGTCGGAACTGGCGGCCCCTACGCCGGTAGTGCTGGCCGCCGACACCTACCAGGCGACGGTTGCCGCGCTGCTGGCGGATGCAGACCCGGCCAACGGCGCGCAGTGGGTGGAAAAGTACAACTGCATCGCCTGTCATCGCGCGGGGGCGGAGAACAAAATCGCGCCGCCGTTCGCGGGTGTGGCCGACCGCGCGAGCACGCGCCGCCCGCCGTTAACAGCCTCCGCATACATTTACGAATCCATCACGCAGCCGGCGGCGTTTGTGGTGGATGGTTTTACCCCGGCGATGCCCCAGAATTATCCTGATCTGCTGATGGAGCAGGAATTGGGGGATATTATCGCTTACCTGCTGACACCGGACGCGCATTAATCATGTATCTGGATGCGTTCACGCTGGCCGCGCTGGCAGATGAAATTCTGGACGTGCTGGTGGGTGGTCGCGTGCAGGATGTGTTAGATGTTGACCCCACCGGCCTGGGACTGGAAATTTACGCCCACCACCAGCGGCGCTACCTGTATCTGAGTGCCGATGCGCAGAGGCCGCGCGTGCATCTGGTAGCCGATAAACTGCGGCGCGGTGTGACCAAACCGCTGCTGTTGGGGCTGCTGTTCCGGCGGTATGTCGAGGGTGGGATTATCACGCATGTCAGCCAGCCGGCCTGGGAACGCATTCTGATGCTGGATGTGCAGGGGCCGGAAGGTGATGTGACGATTGTCATTGAGCCGATGGAGCGGCGCAGCAACCTGCTGCTGGTGCAAAAGGGTGTGATTCTTGACTGTATGCGCCGGGTTGGGCCGGAGGAAAACCGCTACCGCCTCAGCCTGCCGCAGCACGATTATAAGCTGCCGCCGCCCCAGACCGGCAAACATGATCCGGCGGCATTAACCCCCGAAACGCTGCTGGGTATCTTCCAGCAGAATGATGACCCGAAACGCAGGACAGCACAGGTGTTAGCCTCGCGGTTGCTGGGTGTAAGTCCGCTGCTGGCGAAAGAACTGGTGTATCGCGCCGGAGGTGAGGTGAACCAGCGTGCGACCGATGCCGACATCGAGCATCTGCTGGAGGCTATTCGCGTAGTCATAACCCCTCTGGCACGCCGTGAGTGGCAGCCGGGTATCGTCGAAAATGAAGACAGTGTTGCGGCTTACAGCGTCTATCCACTGGAAAGCGTCCCTGGCTGGCGTCGTGTATCCAGCCTGAGCGAGGCACTAGCTGCCTATTATGGCGCGCCAGTGGGCGAAGAAGCGTATGCCGCCGCCAAAGTGCCGGTACGGGACGAACTGCGTGAAGGACAGGCGAAACTGCGCGCTAAACTCGCTTCGCTGGAAAAGTCGCTGACTGATGAATCCGAGCGCGATACACTACGGCAGAGTGGGGAACTCATCCTCGCCTACCAGTACACCCTGCAACCGAAGCAGACCGAGTTGAAGGCACAGTATGATCCTGACCAGCCCGAACTGACCATCAATCTCGACCCAACACTCACCCCACTGGAAAACGCGCAGCGATACTTTGAACGATATGACAAAGCGAAACGCGCGCTGGAGGATGTGCCGCGTCTGATCGAAGAAACGCGCCGCGAACTGGCCTTTCTTGACCAACTGGATACTGACCTGGAACTGGCCGCCAACTGGCCGGAGATTGACGAGGTGCAGCAGGCGCTTCAGGCTGGCGGGTACTGGCGCGGTAAACCGGCGAAGCGTATCGCCGGCAGCGGCCAGAGTGCGCCGCTAAAAGTTGTTACGAAAGATAATTATGTCATCTGGGTGGGGCGCAACAGCCGACAGAACGAACAGGTCACGTTCGGTAAGGGTGAGGGGCAGGACCTGTGGCTGCACGCCCGTGACGTGCCAGGCGCGCACGTGATTATCAAGTTCGATGGCCGCCAGACTCCGGCTGCCGTGATTGAGCAGGCGGCGGCGCTGGCAGCCTACTACAGCGCGCGCCGGGGAGATAACAAAGTCCCGGTAGATGTTACCCGCTGCATGTACGTAAAAAAAATCAAAGGCGCGGGACAGGGCATGGTCACGTACCGTAACGAAGAAACCCTGACCATCGAACCGCGCAGTGAGGCCGATTTACCGGATTGATCTTTTATCCAATCAGCACCCTTAAAGAGTTCATCCTGAGGAACCGATTTATGAGCAAAAAAGATCATTTTTCTCCAAAGCCGGGTACGACGATTGATCTGAGCGACTGTGACCCGGATTTCCACGAAACGTATGATAAGGATGCAGCGCGGGCGGAGGTTGACCGCCTGCAAGTGCAGATGCAGGAATGGCAGGAACGCCTGTACGCTGAGGGCAAACAATCACTGCTGATCGTGTTTCAGGCAATGGATACCGGCGGCAAAGACGGCGTCATCAAGAAGGTATTCAGCGGCATGAACCCGGCAGGAGTCTATGTTGCAGCCTTCAAAGCCCCTACACCGACCGAACTGGCCCATGATTTTTTGTGGCGCGTGCATCCACAAACCCCCGGTAAAGGCTATATTGGTATTTTCAACCGCAGTCATTATGAGGATGTGTTAATCGCGCGGGTGAACCAACTGGTACCGGAAAAAGTCTGGCGGGCGCGTTACGAGCATATTAATGCTTTTGAGCGGCTGATCGCGGACAATGGCACACGCATTCTGAAGTTTTACCTGCACATCAGCAAAGATGAGCAGAAGCAACGGCTGCAAGCGCGGCTGGATAAAGCTGATAAGAACTGGAAATTTTCGATTGGCGATCTGCCGGTGCGCGAACGCTGGAATGATTACATGGCGGCGTATGAGGATGCGCTCTCCCGGTGTAATACCGACTATGCTCCCTGGTTTATCGTACCGGCCAATCATAAATGGTATCGTGATCTGTTCGTAACGCGGGTGATTCTGAACACGCTGGCCGACATGAACCCACAGTATCCGCCACCGGAGGCAGGTCTGGACAGCGTGGTGATTCCCGACTGATTAAGCACGCCATTCCAGCCAGCGGCCATGTGGTTCGCAGACGGCGAGCAGCGTTTCGCGCACATCACCGCCGCGAAAAGTGCGGAGGGTGATTTCCGGTGTGGGTGTGCCAATCCATTCCAGGGCAATATCATAGAGATCGCGCTGGTGGGAGTAAGCTGCCAGCAGATTGTAATATTGATCGCGGTTTTCCTGACTGATCTGGTTCAGAACAAAACTGTGATAAACACACACGGCGGTATCCGGCGGTGCCGCCAGCAAATCGGGCAGATGCGCCAACGCATCACCGGCGGCCAGCCGGGGAGGATTCGACTGCGCCAGTGCGATGGCCGTTTCCAGCCGCTGCATCCGGTACGGCTGGTCAGGCCAGACCAGCGCCCGCAGCCAGCGCACCGCGTCAGCATCCCGAATATCAATTGGATTCAGGTCAAGGCCAACTCGTTCGCTCACCGCCGGCGGTGTGTCCGGCAGCGGCGGCTGTACGCTGCCGCGCAGTTCGCAGGTCAAGACCAGCGGTGAACTGCCATAGAGCCGGCCTGTTCCATAGTCGTAAGCGTAACGATCCCACAGCAGATTTAATCCCGCGCTCGCGCCGACTTCGATTAATATCAGTGGCAGATGACCGGACTGGCTGGCGACGGTATAAAACGCTGGCAGCAGCAGCGCGCAGCGACCGACCTCGTTCGTCTGCACACGGCGTGAGGCCAGCAGCGCGCGAATGTCATCGGCGTATTCGTGACAGAAGGCCTGAAAAGCGGGGAATGGGTCACCGGATACAGGGGATGCAGTCACACTCGGATAGTAAGCCGCCAGTGGATGTGCCACGCCGCGTAACAGCAAATCGTGGACGGCAGCGAACAGCATGTTCTGTACTGGCTGGCCGCGTCGGGCATGAGCCGCCAGCGCCAGTAAGTCGGCATCTCCAGCGATCTGAACGGATAACCCGGCATACAGCGGCGAAGCCTCTTGAATCAGATCGCCAAAATCGCGGAACAGATCAGCGAGGCGGTCAAGCGGCGCGCCGGAGTCGAAGATGCTTTGCATGGCGATTATCCTTCAGGCTGGTGTGACAGCGCGGCGAGCAGCGTCCAGGACGCGGGCCAGCGTGATATCTCGGACGCAGGGATGGAATTCAGGACTATCGGCCCCCCAATCCAGCACGCGGCAGGGGCGGCAGCCGATGTCACTCCCCAACACTAAATGTTTACGCGGTGGCCCCCAGGGGCCAAATTCCTGAGGGTCTGCCGGGCCGAACAGGGATACCGTCGGGGTGCCAACCGCTGCCGCCAGATGCAGCGGCCCGCTGTCCGGCCCCAGAACAACCTTTGCGCGTTTAAATACGGCAGCTAACTGGCCGATACGGGTATCACCGGCCATGATACAGGCGCGGCGGTGCATCTGACTGGCGATGCGGCGAACCAGCGCCAATTCATGATCGCCGCCGGTAAATACCACCGCCGCCTCAAGCTGATCGGCCAGCGTATCGGCGGCGTCAGCCCAGCGTTCTTCGAGCCAGTGTTTGACCCATGTCCCCGTTCCGGGATGGATGCAGATGATCGGCTGGTCAGGCGCGATGCCCCATTCCTGCAAATAGCCGTTGACGTAGCCCTCACTGACCGGATCAACGGGAAAACGGTAGACAATTTTGCTGGCCGGCAGCTCACCCGTCCAGGGTTCGATCAGGCGCAGGCTTTGCCACACTACATGTTCGGGCCGGTGTTCGATGGCCTGAGTCAGAAAAGGCGCTACATCCGGCAGGTTGTAACCAATGCGTTCCGGGATACCGGCAAGTTTGGCGACCAACGCCCCCCACCAGTGGTCAGGCCGAAAGATAATGGCGCTGCTGTAACCAATTTTGCGAAGCCTCCCGGCAGTTTGTAGCGCCAGTTGGTAAGGCGAGCGCCAGTTTTCTTTGGGTTCGCGGCTGAAGCCGGGGAAAACCAGCGTCAGGGCAAGATCAATTTCGGGGTAGGCCGCAATGGCATCAGCCGACCAGGGGCCGACCAGCGCGTGAATCTCGGTATATGGGTTAACTTCGCGCAGGGCGTATAAGGCCGGTGTAGTCAGCAGTACATCGCCGAGATGGTCGGGGCGAATCAGCAGAATCCGGTTGCGATTATGGGTAGGCAGTGTGGGTATGGGGGTTCGTCCGACCAGTGTCAGCAGGGCGCGCCGCGCCTGATGTTTGGGCGCCGGGCGATGAAACGCCTCCGCCATGCTACGATTTCGCAGGACAAGCGTTTCCTTATTCAAGTCCCATACCTTTGTAGACGGCCAGCAGGCGGGGAATCAGCACCGGCCAATCATAATGTTGTTTGACGTACTGCCGTGCCTGCTGCCCCATAAACTCGCGGCGCTGCGGGTCTTGCAGCAGGTGGATGATCGCGTCGGCCATGACATCAGTCTGGTTAGTGATCGTGGCGACCTGATGCACATCGTCACGCATCCCGCTCACAGCGATGGGCGTGGCGACAATAGCGCAGCCAACGGCCATCGCTTCCAGAATTTTCAGGCGCGTACCGCTGCCCATACGCAGCGGGGCCGCATACACCCCGGCAGCACGCAGGAAGGGCTGTACATCCGGCACCCAACCGGTGATTTCAATGTTATGGCGGCTGCGAAGCTGCTCAACGCGAGGATGCGGTTTCTGACCGACAATATACAGCCGGGTATCGGGTAAATGTTCCTGGACGCGCGGGAAGATGTCGTCAGCAAACCAGGTCATCGCATCTATATTCGGGCGGTAGTCCATCTTGCCGGTAAATACAATGACGTGCTCCCCCAGATCAAGCTGCTGGCCGGTGCCGGTATAATCGTCTACGAAAATGCCGTTGGTGACAACCGGCACGTGATGGTCAGGTCGCAGCGGGCACAGGATCGCGGCATCTTCGTCGGAAACCGCAATAACGCTGTCGGCCTGCTGGCAAAGCAGTTTTTCAAAACGGGCGATACGGCGTGATTGGATCAGGGAATAAGCGGCGGCAGGCCAGCGTTTGGGAACTGCCCGGTCAACCTGAAAAATTACCTGCTGCAAGGCGGCTTCGGCATTAAATGCGTCATAACACAGTCTGGCTCGTGTTCCCCATTGACGCAGCAGCGGCAGATAACAGGCGACTTCAATACCTTCAAACTGCACCAGATCAAACGATGTTTCCGCCAGCAGGTCACGCAGGCGGTCGCGGAAGGCATCGCTGTACAGGCGGCGGGCGATGTCCGGTTCACCGGTCAGCAGCAGATCGCGCAGGCGGGCAGTTTTCGAACGCAGCGGCGGGGGGATGGTCTCGATGCGCCGGCAGAACTGCGCCAGCGGTGTGTCAGATGGCCGGGTGTCTCCCTCGTGGAAACTCAACAGGGTGATGTCGTGCCCGGCCTGATACAGCCCGTGTAAGATGCCGTAAGTCCGCAGCGCGCCGCCCTGCTGCGGAGGATAGGGTAAACTGGCAGTGAGCATTAACAGGCGCATCAGCCCTCCAGGACGGCGCGATAAACCGAAAGCGCAGTTGAGGCGGTACGCTCCCAGGTGAATGTCCGGGCGCGCTCCAGCCCGGCCTGGCGCTGAGCCGCACGCCAGGGTTCGTCAGTCAGCGCGCGTTCCAGGGCGGCGGCCAGTTCGCCGGGGTCATCCGGGTTAACCTGCAAGCCAACATCGCCTACAACTTCGGGCAGCGAGGAACGGCGGCTGACAACCGTCACGGTGCCACAGGCCATCGCCTCCAGCGCGGGAAAGCCGAACCCCTCATAAAATGACGGCATCACCAGCACTGCCGCTCCATTATACAGTGCGGGCAGTTGGTCGTCATGAATATCCTCGCGCAGATGGATGAATGGGCGCAGACCGAGATCATCCATACTCTTTAAGGTTTTGTCGAACAGCCAGCCCTGCCGACCGGCCAGCAGCAGCGGCGGCGCGTGCGGCAGGCGGTCAAGCAGTTGGCGATAAGCGTGCAGCAGGCCGATGATGTTCTTGCGCGGTTCGAGCGTGCCCACATGCAAAATATAACTTTCCGGCAGTTGTAACATCTGGCGCGCTGTCTGAAGCGCGGACGGGGGCAGCGGGTGAAAACGATCATCCACACCCAGCAGATGCACCGTCACCTTATCCGGCGAGACATGCAGCATGTTTACGATGTCGTTTTTCGTGGACTGGCTGTCGGCCAGGATATGATCGGCCTGCCGGACGGCGGTTTCAATCTGATCGTTGTAATACCGGCGGGCGTCGGCGGTCAGATACTGCGGATAATGCAGGAACGTCAGATCATGCACCGTGATGACATGCCGCCGCGCGCCGCGCCGGGGCGGAATAAAATCGGGGCTGTGCAGCACATCCAGCCGAAAACGCGCCAGTTCGACGGAGAGCGCCAGGCGTTCGAGCTGGTGGTGGCACGGAGTCCACAACGCCGCCCGGCGGAAGCGTTTGACCAGCGACTCGCTGGCCTTACGGCTGTGAAAGACTGTGTACTCGTTGGTTGTGTCCAGCGTTTCCAGCGCGGCTGCCAGCCGCCGGATATAAGTGCTGATACCGCCGGTGCGATAGTAGGTCAAACGGGCATCAAGACCGATGTGCATAATAAGATGAGTATAGCTGTTTCACGGTGAACATTCCAGCCTTTACGGTATAATCTGAAGGGAGCAGCAGGCGGGGGGACACGTGACGCGAATTCTGGTGATTGCCAATCAAAAAGGCGGCGTGGGCAAAACGACGACTGCGCTTAATCTCGGCGCGGTGCTGGCCGGACAGGGGCAGCGGGTTCTGCTGGTTGATCTGGATCCGCAGGCCAGCCTGACCGCATTTCTGGGTTTCGATCCTTACCGGCTGCCGCGCAGCAGTTATTCCCTGCTGATGTATGACGGGATGACGCTGGGGCGCATCCTTCAGACCCCTCGTACTAATCTGGCGCTTGCACCGGGAAGTATTGATCTGGCAACGGCGGCGATCAAACTGGTGCAGGAACAGCATCCTCTGACGCGCCTGCGGGCTGCCCTACGGGAGAGCCGTATGCTGTTTGACGTGGTGCTGATTGATACTCCACCGGGACTAAACGTGCTGACAGTCGCCGGTTTTCTGGCCGCCGGCGAAGTACTGATTCCGGCGCAGTGTGATCACCTGGCGATGCTGGGCGTGCGAGCGATACTCGATCTGGCGCGGCGGGTGCGGGACGAAATGGGTAATCCCGGCCTGAAGGTGTGCGGCGTGCTGCCGACGCTGTTTGATAGTGAAGCCGCCTACGCGCAAAAAACGCTGGATGACATGCGCGCGCTGGTGCCGGTATTACAAACGGTGATCCCCTACGACACCCATATCACTGACGCGCCGCATCAGGGTAAACTGATACTGGACTACGCGCCGGACAGCCCCGGCGGGGCGGCGTATCGCAGGCTGGCAGACGAGATACGCCAGCGTGAATAACTTACAGCCACCGGTTCACAATGGCCGCCAGCGTTCCATCATCGGCCAGTGTTTGCAGCGCGAAGTTGACGGCTTCCCATGTTTTACCCCGGCTGATGCGTACCGCGACGGCGTACAATGAATCGCTGACATACTGCATCTGTGCCGCCCACTGCGGATGGTCACGCAGATACAGGCGGGCGCTGGTAGCGTCCACCAGCGCGGCATCAGCCTGCCCCAACCGGACGGCATCCAGCGCGTAAGCGGGTAGCTCATAGGGGCGGGTATCAAACGGTGGGATGCGCCGCAACCAGGCGCGGGCGAAGGTATCGGCGTCCGAACCAAATTCATAGGCCAGCGCGTGACCGGACAGATCATGCATAGCAGCGAACGGTTGACCAGCGCGGCTGACCAGCACGAAGCCCGCGTTGTAATAAGGCAGGGTGTACAGCACATCGTTCGTTCGGGATCGGTCAATCAACAGCGCCGAAATCACGACATCCACCTGATCAGCCTTAAGCGAGTCGTACAGGCCATCGTAGCCCATATTGACGAAGCGCACCGGCACCTTCAGCCGTTCGGCAATCGCACGCCCCAGATCAATATCCAGTCCATACAGATCGTCTGCGGTCGCAACGGCAAAGGGTGGATAGCTGGCATCCACGCCTACCCGCATTTCGCCGTAGGGGAACAATTCTTTCAGCGGTGGGCCGGGGCGTTCGACCGAATTCCAGCGCAGCACGAACAGCACCCCGGCCAGCGCCCACAGCCACAGCGTAATGACCGCCAGCAGCGCGGCTGAAATCACTCGCCAGGGGCGGGCAGCCATAAATCCTCGGTATTCTCCCAGCCGCGCGCGTAGGCTTGAATGGCGGTATAAATCGGCTTTGGCTCAAAATCAGCCGTCAGCAGTGTAAAGTTGTCCGGGTAGCTGCGGGTCGAAATTGGATAGCGCAGCGCCCAGACACACAGTTTATCCAGCCAGGGCCAGTTGTCCTCCGCCCATTTAAATGCGTTAATCGTATAGGCGACCCGCTGGGAGGGGCGTACCGCTTTTGTCCAACGCGGGTGATCGTTCCAGCCGCTTTCGGTGATGTAGACCGGTTTGCCGGAATAGTCATACTGTTCCATGATCGCGTGCAGCAGTTCGGCGCGGCGGAAATTGAGGGCTTCGGGCGCGGGTTCGGCTTCTGGCGGATCGGTAAAACCATAGGTATGCATTGCCAGCGCGTCGAAATAAGGCGCGGCACCCGCCTCGTAGATCGCTTCCAGATATAACAGGTCATTCAATCCATGTGGGCTGCCGGCGGGTTCGAGCGTGGGTGCCAGCGGCGCAGCGAGGATAACGACGTTGGGGTTCGCGGCGTGCGCTGGCGCGTACACCGCCTGTAACAGCCGCACATAAGCTGCCGGGTCAACCGCGCGATAGCCCCATTCGAAGGCCAGGTTAGGTTCGTTCCAGATGATGATATGGTCTACCACGCCGGCATAACGGGCGGCAAAGGCTGCCACGAAAGCCGCGAACTCATCAAACGATTCATCAGGCAGCGTGTTAAGGGTGGTGCTTCCGGTTTCGGTATCTGGCCGCGCCCAGGCGGGGACAAGTCCCATGCGAGCGATAATGTGCAGCCCCTGATTGCGGGCGTGTTTGATTATCCGGTCAAACGATGTCCAGTTATAAGCGCCGGGTGCGGGTTCGGCGTAAGCCCAGGGGAAGAATTCCACGATGGTATCTGCGCCCATTTCGCGCACCCGCTGCAATGACCGCTGGATCGTCCATTCGTAAACTTCGTCAATCAGCCGGGTGTGAACGCAGACAATCGGTTTCACCGTCTGTACGGTTTGTGGCACACCCAGCGGCGCGCGGGGCGGGGCGGGCGCCAGCCGGATGAGAATGAACCAGGCAATCCCGGCGCGCGCGATCCAGTGCCAGTAGGAAAAAAAGAGTTTTCGAAAACGGGAGACAGACATAGCGTGAATGATAACCCGGAATACGCCACCGTTTCCAGTCATTCTGGCACCATTCGGGCTGAGTGTCTATTCAGCATCCATAAATATAATATATGTTCGAGCGACCTTTACGGGTAACAAATTATAATCATAAAATATCTACAGTACCTTCATGTAACACAAATTCAAAAATTCAAACTTTGTGGCAAGATTAATAAGGGTGCAGCTAAAGGGGATTGTTCGTTCACCGAACGAACACAAATATCTGCTGGTTTCTTACAACTATCCAGGCTTACAATACGCATACTGATACAGCGACGATTCACCGTAAGCGGGCGATAAGGAATCGTTAAGGACATTACGGTTCTGTAATAAAATGAAATTGTTTTTAAAAAGGCCTGATATAATAAACATATTAGCACCTTCCGCATTGTCACGACAGACTGCTAATCGTGTCATACTGACTATTAAATAGGTTTTTGATCGTGCGTCTTTTCATCAGTTATGCTCGCGTAGATCAACCATACTGTATCCAGATTGTCGAAACGCTTAACGTGCATGAGGTCTGGTTTGATCATCGTATGCACGCCGGCCAGAAATGGTGGGACGAAATTCTACGTCAGTTAAGCTGGTGTGAGGGATTTATTTATTTGCTGTCGCCGGAGTCCGTTAAGTCACCCTACTGCCAGAAAGAATACGCCATCGCGCAGAATCTGGGAAAATTCATTTTTCCGGTTCTTATTCAACCGAATACCTCCATCCCGGCGGCGCTGCAGGATATTCAATATGTGGATTTGAGCAATGGCCTGGAGGCGCGGGCTGTCTCCGTGCTGCTGAATTCGATCTACATGGCCGAACGCGAAGGCCGGATGAAACCGCCCGACGTGCAGGTATCTCGTATGCTGCTGCAAGCGCCGCCGTTTGATCCGGTGACGGCTATCCCCGAAGCGGCGGCGGCACTCGATCGGGGTGAGTTCGACCGGGCCGTCTTTCTGCTGAAGCAGGCGCAGTCACACGGGTACGAGCCGCGTTTTATCAATCTGTCAGCCATGCTTGAAGAAGCCGAGTCCGCGCTGAACCAGCAGGCTTATATGCGTGAGGTCGAACGTGAGTATGACACGATTGTGACGCTGCTGCGGCAGAAACGCACATACAAGGTTGGCTATGAAGCCTTTCTGGCCTTTCATGCCAATTTCCCCCATTATGACCCGGAGAATCTCGCGGCGCTGTGTCTGCGCGCGCTGCCGGCACTGGAATGGTGTGATGTGCCGGCTGGTAAAGTTGTGGTGGAGCAGAACAGGCGTAAGACTACACATCGCCTCCCGGCATTTCGCATCAGCAAATATCCGGTAACTAACGAGCAGTACCAGTCCTTCATTGATGCCCCGGATGGCTACCAGGATGACCGCTGGTGGAATTATGCGCCGCATGTACTTCAGTGGCATCATAATAACCCTGTGCCGCTGCCGCCAGCGTTTCCCGGTGACCTACACCCGCGCAGCAATCTCACCTGGTATGAGGCTATGGCTTTTTGCCGGTGGTTAGGCAGCAAGACCGGTTTGCCCATTACGCTGCCATCCGAAGTTCAGTGGATTCGTGCCGCTCAGGGTGACGGCGGACGTGCATTTCCCTGGGGACGGCGCTTTGATGTTTCCCGCTGCAATACACGGGAAAGCGGCTTTCGCAGCACCACGCCGGTAGACTGTTATCCCGGTGGCGTCAGCCCTTACGGGGTGTACGACATGATCGGTAATGTATGGGAATGGTGTCTCACCTGGCGGGCCATCCAGGAAAATGGGAGTGATGGGGAAGTTGGACGAATGGTACGCGGCGGCTCGTTTGTCAGCCCGCAGGATCGGTCAGACATCAACAGTTATTTTATATTGAAGCCTGTGTACCGGTATGCCTCGATTGGTTTTCGCCCCATGTATACACTTGAATAACCCATCATGCGTCTTTTTGTCAGTTATGCCCGCGTAGACAAACCTTACTGCAAACAGATTGTTAAGACTCTTGACGTACACGACGTATGGTATGACCAACGACTGCACGCCGGGCAGAAGTGGTGGGATGAAATCATCAAACACCTTGACCGGAGCGAGGGGTTTGTTTACCTGCTGTCGCCCGATTCGGTACGGTCGGAATACTGTCAGAAAGAGTATTTGCTGGCGCGTGATGCCGGAAAACATATTTTCCCGGTGCTGATCCAGGGGCGCACGACGCTGCCCGATTCACTGAAACCCTATCAGGCCATTGACCTGACCGAAGGGCTGACCACTAAAGCGGTCAAAGAACTGCTGAACGCGATCTATGTGGCGGAGCGCGATGAACGGGCAACGCGCCGCGCGCGGGCATCGTCCGGTCGCCTGCGGGCGCCGATGCCGGTGGAGACACCCGATCCGACCGTTGTGATTAACGAAGTGGCGGACGCGCTGGAAGCCGGCGATTTTGATCGGGCCGTCTTTCTATTAAAACGGTCGAAGGAATCCGGTTATGAGTCGCGCTTCATTGACCTGCAGGCGATTCTGGTAGAAGCCGAAGAAGCGTTAGAGCGTCAGGCCTATCTGCGCGAAGCGGAACGCGAGTACGGGCCGATTGTGGCGCTGGTGAAACATGACCGCACCCGGCGGGTAGGCTGCCAGGCATTTGTCGCTTTTCGTAAGGACTTTCCTGATTATGACCCGCAAAACCTGGCGTCATTCTGCCAGACCAACCGGCAGGATATGCTGGAATGGTGTGCAATCCCGGCTGGTTCGGTGAAGATACAGCGGGAAAGTGGTACGGACACCACCGCCGTTCCCGCTTTTCACATCAGTAAATACCCGATTACCAACCACCAGTTCCAGGCATTCGTAGATGCCAGCGATGGCTACCGGGATGCGCGCTGGTGGGACTTTGCTCCGGCGGCGCAGGAATGGCGGCGCGCGCATCCTGAGGCGCTGGAAGTTGCATCCGGCCTGGGTGATTATCCCCGTGTCAACATCTGCTGGTACGAGGCGCTGGCCTACTGCCGCTGGTTAAGCGCGCAAACGAATTTACAGATTACCCTGCCAACCGAACACCAGTGGCAGCGCGCGGCGCAGGGGAGTGATGAGCGGTTGTATCCCTGGGGCAGCGAGTTCGACCCGGCGCACTGCAACACCTATGAGAGCCGTATTCGCCGGATCACACCTGTGAAGCAGTATCCGTCCGGGGCGAGTCCTTATGGTGTGATGGATATGGTCGGCAACGTATGGGAGTGGTGTTTAAACGCGCAGGACGGCACGCTGGACTTAAGCAGTCGCGCCAAACGCGCTGTACGCGGTGGGTCGTTCATCAGTGTGCAGGAACGATCCCGTATTACCTCGTATTTTCATCTGAATCCACTGTGCCGCTACGATACCATCGGCTTTCGAGTCGTTCGCCCCTGAGAATCACAAACGGCGCTCACGCGCCGCTGCTGCGTCCCTGCCGAGACTCGAACTCGGGCTTCAGCCTCCGGAGGGCTGCGCTCTATCCACTGAGCTACAGGGACATTCTACTGTTATCTTATCAGACTTTTCTCACCAGAGCAAGTCTCGGAATGAACCGAAAATGAGCCAGGCCGCGCGGTATACCGCCGCCGCGCGGCCTGAGAGTCAGCCGCCTGTCAGGGCAGCGCGCCGGCGGCCTGCATCAATTCGAGTGTGGCCTGCAAGTCCTGTAACTGGCTCAGATCAATGTTGGGCGCCAGGGCAGGGTCGAGCGGCGGCACAGCCGGATTGGCGGGTATGTTTGACACCAGCGGATATTCTCCGGTTTCCATCGAGAAATAGGTCTGGGCATTCCCACCCAACAGATAGAGAAGCAGACGCTGGGCTAAACCCGGCCGCGGGCTGCTGCTGACGATACCCGCGCCGGCAACGTTGACCAGCGCGCCGACATCACCCGCCTGAAAATTGTGAATGGCAATCGGTGCGTCGGGGAACTGCTCCTTGAACTCAAACACGTAGTAATGATTCACCAGCCCGGCAGGGATTTCGCCATTGATGACGGCCTGTACAATCGAGTCGTTATTGTCGTAAGCCGCTGCGCCGTTGGCGACCATGCCCTCCAGCCAGGCGCGAGCCACATCATCGCCCAGCAGCACGCGCATGGCGGTAATATTCGCTTGCAGCGAGCCGTTGGTAGGCGCCCAGGCAATTCGACTGCTCCATGCGGGCTGAGTCAGATCGAGGATAGAGGCGGGCAGCTCATCAGCCTGCACCAGATCAGTGTTGTAAACCAGCACCCGCGCGCGACCGGACAGTCCCACCCATTGTCTCGCCGATGACACATACTGCGATGGAACCCGCTCCAGCACATCGGACGGCAGGACGCTTAGACGTCCGGCGGCGGCCAGCGCCCCCAGCGCCCCGGCATCCTGCGCAATAAACACATCTGCCGGGCTGTTAGCGCCTTCTTCCAGAATCGTCGCGGCCATTTCGGCTGTGCCGCCATAACGCACATCCACTGCGATGCCGGTTTCTTCGGTAAACTGCTGCAAAATTGGGCCGATCAACCCTTCTGAGCGGCCTGAGTAAACAACTAACCGTTCAACTGCTGGCTGCGCGGTGGCAGTGATAGGCATCAGCGCCAGTAAAACAACCAGCAGCCCAAATACAGTAAAAGACCCTCTCCGCATGGTAACGTGTTCCTTTCCATAAGAGACGTTGATAACGATCATGCCGCTTTATTGTGAACGATGATAAACGTCCATTTCTACGCCAGCGGTCAAGTTTTGGCTTTGTCGGTCACAACGTTGTCATTGAACCCCGGCTACGCTCCATCTCCGGCGGTGCGGTATCGTGGGCTTACAGGTGGTTAAATCCGGGTTACAGCAGTTCTATCCATTCGGTTAAAGCGGGTATAATTGTAAATTCGCGGTGAAAGCAGGATGTGTTTATATGCGGGTACGATGGACAATCTGGGTTATAGGTCTGCTGGCGTTTTCAGGTGGATGTCAGGTATTCAATGCGCCGGACGTTCCGGCAACGCTGCAAGCGGAAGGCGCGGCTATTGTGGCCGAGGCAACTCTGATTGCCGAAACGGCGCAGGCTGATCTGGAACGGATACAGGCAACGGTTGAGGCCGGCGAAACGCAAATTGCCGAAATGAACAGCGTGAACCAGCAGCTTCTGGCAACGGCGCGGGCGCTCATTCCGCCCACGCCAGCGCGCGCAGTGGGCAGCGCGCCAGAAGTTGCCGATATGCCGATGGGGGAGATGAACTTCGGTAATGTGGTCACAACCGAGTTTCTGAACACCGGTGTCACCAGCAGCATTCGCAATTCAGATGGCTGCGCCAACAGCCTGCAAAATCAGTTTACGCAGAGTGTGGAGCGCATTTACGTGACGACACGGGCAACCCAGATTCGTGCCGGAACGGTGATGACAGTGGAATGGACATATGAAGGGCAGGTGGTCTTCCGCGACGACTGGACGGTGTCGCGGGATGCGGTAGATTTCTGCCTGTGGTACTTTATCACGCCGGATGACGTCGCCTTCAGCCCGGGGCGCTGGTCAGTGCAGCTTTTCGTGGATGGCAGAGCCGTTCCCCCGGCGGTAGATTTTGCCATTATGGGCAGTTAGCCGGCCTCTGGTAGATGCGGTGGGTTCGTGTTACCATAATGCGCCGAGGTGCCGGTTGAAACGTTGGTTGATCATTCTGGTTTGCCTGTTCATGAGCGGTATGGAAGCGCACGCGCAGTCCATCCCGACGTTAACGGCTACCCCGACACCGGACGCCAGCCGGATTCTGGTACCAGAGGCGATCGTGCGCGGCGGCCCAGGCCGCGAGTATCCCAGGGTGGGGGCGCTGGAGCAGGGTCGCATTGTCGCGCCGTTTAATCGGAACGAGGCCGGCGACTGGGTGCTGATTCGTTACTATCGAGGTTTTGGCTGGATTCAGCGAAATCTGGCGTACTGGCTGGAAGATATTGACGCGCTGCCCGTTCTGAGCGAAACCAGTCTTACACCGTCGCCCATTCCGGGGCGTGCTTCGGCCACACCATTTTTTCCCACAGCTACACCTACCGGTGATTGGATCTGGGCGACTACCCGCAGTGTTTACGTGCGCGCCGGCCCAGGCCGTACCTATCTGCGGCTGGCTGATTTACATGCTGGCGAAGTGGTTGAGCCAGTGGCGCGAAATGCTGACCGGACGTGGGTGATGATCCGGCTGGGCGATGGTTTTGGCTGGGTCGCCTATGAAACGGTACGCTGGGCGACCGATGTGGAGGCGCTGCCGGTGGTCGCGGCGGATAACCTTACGCCGTCGCCAACCTTCACCGCGACCCACACACCCAGCGCCACGCCGACGGCCACCGTCACGCTCAGCCCGACAGCGACTCTGACCGCGACGGCCACGCCGACAGCAACCTCTACGGCAACTGATACGCCGACCGCTACCGCCACGAATACACCGACCTGGACAGCAACGGCCACGTTAACCCCCGCGCCAAGCGAGACTGTTACAGCTACGCCGACAGTGACGTTAACGGCCACCCGCCAGCCCAGCCCAACGCCGAGCAAAACCTCAACGCCCAGACCAACGGAAACCGTCACTCTGACCGCGACGACTGCACCGCAGCCGACAGCCAGCCCTACAGCCGTTCCAACGGCTACGCCGTCGGCTGTGCCGAGTGATACCCCTGCGCCGACAGCGACAGCAACCAACACACCACCGCCCACTGACACGCCAACCATCCGGCCCAGTGACACCGTTACCCCTACCGCGACGGTCACGCCCACCGCGACGGCCACTCCCACGACCACACCGACAGATACGCCGACGGTTGTACCGAGCGATACGCCTGCGCCGACGGCCACTGTCACACCGAGTCACACACCCACGGCCGTACCGACCGAGCCGCCGACTCAGGCAGCGTTGGCTGCTGCTGCCAGTGATACGCCCGCGCCAACCTTAACACGCACTCGTGTTCCAACCCGTACGCCGAGTCATACACCGACCGCCGTTCCGAGCGCGACGACCATACCGACGGATACGCCCGCGCCAACCTCCACCTTTACGCCGACGGTAACTCGAACGGCGATTCCAACCCATACGCCCGTGCCGTCGTCCACTGCCACGCTGACCGCCGCGCCCACCAATACATTCACACCGACAGCTACCGCGACGGCCACGCCTACTGCGACACTCACCGCGATAAATACCCCTGCGCCGACCAGCACGGCGCGGCCTTCGCTGACACCGCTGGCCGCTACTGCAACGCGCCTGCCGCCGACGTTGACGGCGACTGACGCGGCGGTACTGCCGGCAGTCCCCTCGCCAACAGCTTCGCCGGTAACGTCACCTGCTACTATTCTGCCGGGCGGCCTGCCACCAGAGGCGGTGGTTGGCGGCGTTGGGCTGCTGCTGGTGCTGGGTTATGCGGGTCTCTACTGGCTGGGTCTGCGAGGCATGGAACGATACGCGGGCGGTTTTGTTGTGCAGCCGTGCCCGGTTTGCCAGCGCGGCGAACTGCGGGTTGAGACGCGGCAGGAGCGGTTTCTGGGAATTCCTCGCGCGCGGCGCATCGTGCGTTGTTCGGAATGTCGTTCCGTACTGCGCGAAGTGGGCCGCCGCCGCTGGCGATATGCGGTTGATCCGATTGAGAACCCGGCGCTGTACCGCCGCTATAACGGCCAGGAAATTGACGAAACGGCGCTGGCGCGGCTGTCGAATCAGCCGCCCGGCGTACCACGTTCGCCAGCCACGCCGCCGGCTTTTGTTGATGATGACGAGTCGTAATCACTGAGTTTCAATATGACAGGTTTCACGATCCTTCTGCTCGTGCTGCTGCTATCTGCCTGCCAGCAGCAGCCGGTCGCTACGCCCTTTGCCGCGACCATTCCACCATCCAATGGTATAAGTGCTGCCGCACAGGGTGCGACCGCCGTGCCGACCGCGAATCCACTGCCCAGCCGTACCCCGACGCTTCCGCCGACGGTGACTTTTACGCCCAGCCCCACGCCGACGATCACCCCTTCCTTAACGCCGACGCTGACGCCAACCCTTACCTTAACGCCAACTCTGACGCTGACCGCTACGCCGATTGCATCACCGACGCCGACCGACCCGGCTAATGATCCGAACAACACACCCGTGCCAACATGGACACCGCCGCCATCCGACCCGGCCAGCCAGATCGCTGACCATTACCGCCTGCGCCGCCCGATTGCGGACAGCGGCACCAACTGGGTAGCGCGCACCTATCCGTATGGCAACACTTCGGGCGGGCGGCTGCAAGTTCATCTGGGTGTGGATATGGAAAATCCCACCGGCACACCGATTCGGGCGGCGGCTGATGGTACGGTGTTTTATGCCGGTGATGACAACAGCCAGCAGTTTGGCCCATCTACCGCCTATTACGGCAATCTCGTCGTTATTCAGCACCCGTTCGAAGCGGCGGACGGGCAGCCAGTTTTTACGCTGTACGGTCATATGAGCCGGGTGGATGTCACCACCGGGCAGGCGGTCCGGCAGGGTGATCAGATTGGTGTGGTGGGTGGCACCGGCGTGGCGTTTGGGCCGCACCTGCATTTTGAAGTGCGTGTGGGCGAGGCGTACAACTACCGGGCGACACGTAATCCTGAACTCTGGATATTTCCGTTTCAGGGATTTGGCACGCTGGCCGGACGTGTGACCGACGCCAGCGGCGCGGTGCTGTATGATGTAACCTTACAGGTCAAGTCCACCGACATCAGCCGCTATGCTTTCTCCTATGCGGACAATACAGTGAATCCCGATTCGGTTTTTGGCGAAAACTTTGTGCTGGGCGATTTACCCGCCAATTACTATAACGTAACCGTCAGTGAGAACGGGCGCGTGCGCTTCCAGCAAATGATCTATGTCTTTCCTAACCGCACCACCTGGATTGACGTTCAGTTGAAACCGTGATTGAGGGGCAGCCACTACAGGCTGCCCCTGTCACCCTTACTTACCTTACTGCTGGAAAACGATAAATGTCAGAGCGAGCTGGTTATTCGCCAGGCTGTCTACCCGCATCGCCCCGCGATTGCCGTCGGCGGTGATGATGCCGATGACCGCGCCCGGAATGAGGTTAGCTGCCGGAATGCTTGTCAGATTCACGATATTCGGATCAATCAGGTCCCAGTGAATGGTACCCAGGTTGATATTCGCCAGCACCGCAATTCTGGCGCCAAACAGCGCGTTCAGCGCGGTGGCGCTGGCATCCCAGTTCACATCACCCTGCACAGCGTTGCCTTCCAGATCGAGGGTGTCGCCGGGGTTGAGGATTTGTGACGCCTGCCGAATTGTAGGCCGGTTGATCGTATAACTGAAGTTCAGCGTATTGTTGGTTTCGTTCAGTTCCTGCACCTCATTGTTCAGATCGGCGACAATGGCGACGGAATAGAAACCGGTGTTTACCAGCGTGCCGACGAGATTGACAATCGTACTCTGTCCAGCACCCAGACCGGGCACAAAGGCCGAAGCATAAACCGTATTCGGGGGGAAGGTGGCGGCAACGGCAAATTGACTGGCGTTTGCGCCGCCGGCGTTCCGCACCGTGACGCTGACGGTAAACGGTACATTCGGGATGATGGGAGATGGTGTGACAAAGGCCGAGTCAATCACGATGTCCGGCAGCGGTGGTACGGTCGGGCTGGGCAGCGGCGTAGGAGTCGGCGGCGGTTGTATGATGGGCAGCGAGTTGAGGTTGCCAAATACTTCCAGAATGGCGCGCGAAATCCAGCCCTGCTGTCCCCGGAACTGAATGACCAGCCATGAGAAATCCAGATTCGCGCCGATAATCTGCACCTGCTCACCCTGGTTCAGCTGGCCGATTACGTCATAACTCAAACCGGGACCGCTGCGAACATTCTGGATAGCCCGTGTGATGGTGGCAACGACGCCCTGCGGCGTGGGGGTGGCGGCAGGGGTTGGCGTGGCCCGCGTGACCAGTTGATCAAGCGGAATACGTTCCGTGCCCTGGAAACGCGCCAGCACCTGCGGCACACCGAATTGATTCAACTGCACGACGGCCACGTTGTTGCTGGTTTCACCCCGGCCCAGGATGGCCGGGCTGAGGATGCCCTGTACGCCCTGCACGTTTTGCAGTTGCAGCAGGTTATTCTGGAGTTCGCCGGGGCGTCGAATCGCTTCGGCCAGCAAATATACGGCGTCGTAACTGGCGGCGGCAATCGGTGTAGGCACGCTGCCAAAGGTGAAAATGTAGTTCTCACGGAAGGTGCTGCTGACCGCGTCCCGCGCCGTAAACGGCCAGGTTGTGGTTGAAATGATGTTTGCCAGGCGCTCGGCGGCGACGGCCTGCCGGAAGGCCGGGGCACGGGTGTCGTTATAGGCGGTCAGTCCTGACCAGCCCGCTGACCGCAGGCTTTCATAAAAATTCCCGGTCGCCCCCGGTTCGCCGTACAGGACAACGATTTCGGGATTGGCCTGAATGACCTGGGCGATGATGGTGGGGTTATCGTTCGGGTTTTGTATGATGAGCGCCGGCTGTACCGTCACACCCAGAGCGCGTGAGGCTTCGGAAAAGCCGATGACCCCGGCAGTGATGTCAATATCAAAACCTAATTGTACGGTGGCGATGCGGTGCACCTGTAAGTCGTTAATGAGGTAATCTGCCAGCGCGCGCCCACGCAGAATTTCGGCGGCGCGGGTGCGAAAGATGCGACCGGAGGTGTCCGATGTGAGCAGGGTATCCACTGTCGCCGGCGTCAGCACCGGCACATTCAGGGATTGCAGCAGGGGCAGGTTATCCAGAACTGCCGCATTTGACTCCGGCCCCAGCGCGGCAATGATCGCTGCCTGATTGAGGTTAGCGACCGATGTGGCAAGATTATCGGTTGGCTGTACGACCAGTTCCAGGCGGAAAAATGTGCCATCTGCGCCCTGGATGCCGCCCGCAGTATTAATTTCGTTGACGGCCAGTGACGCGCCGGTGGCGATGTCCCCCAGGGTGTCATCCAGCACACCGATGCGAAAGACGGGCTGCCCCTGCGCCCGGACCGCCGTCAGCGCGACAATCAATCCGGCCAGCAGTCCGAGAACGGTCAACCTGCGTAATACCTGATGCCTCATGAGATCGTCCTTCTCCCAAAACTGTTTTTTAAAGATAGAGAGTCTGAATAGGATTCATATTTGATTTTAGCCAGCCTCGGCAGTCTCACAATAGTCGAGAGGTTCAAATCTTGATTTTCCACCGGCAACTTACTATACTGACTTTCCACCCGTCTGGTGATTAAGCCTGAGTATGTATTGAGAATTTATGCAGCGAGAACGTGTTGCCGACGATATATATGTATTTACCAGCGATCTCTACGCGCAGGTGACAGCAGGCGTGGTGGTGACCAGTGAGGGCGCGGTATTAATTGATACGATGGCTTATCCTGAAGAAACGCTGCTGATTAAACGATTTGTGGAAGCGCGTCTGGGCACAACCATTCGTTACATTATTAACACCCATTTTCACGCCGACCATACGACCGGCACCTGCTTTTTTAAGGATGCGTGGGTGATCGCTCATGCGCGCTGCCGGGAACTGCTGGAGAAACGCGGGCGTGAGAGTCTCGAACACGCTAAAGCCACCTCGCCAGAGCTGCGCGATGTGGAACTGGTACTGCCTGATCTGGTTTTTGATGGCGGCTCGATGGCGCTGCATCTGGGTAATAAAACATTTCTTTTAACTTCGATGCCCGGTCACAGCCCGGATTCGATAGTCGTGCAGATCAAAGAGGATCGCACGTTGTTTGCGGCGGATACCCTGATGCCTATTCCGTACTTTGTGGATGGCAGTTTTGATGACTTTCTGGCATCGTTAAAAAGTCTGCAAAACGGCAATTTTGAGAATGTCATCCAGGGACATGGCGAGGTCATTCTGCGCGGTGAAGTTGAAGAAAAAATCCACGAAGATGTGAATTACCTGTTGAAACTGAGTGAAGCCGTAGACCGGGCGCTGACCAGCCCGATGCCGGAAAGCGCGCTGGATGCGATTGATATTGAAAGTTGTGGCAAAAGCCGGATCATGTTGAGCGGCGCCGCGCCACAACTGCACCGCCGCAATGTATTTGCGCTGGCAGGCCAGCGCCGCGAGCGCATGGAATTGTGATGATCGTGCTGCATATCATTGGTTGAAATTGAAGTCTAGACGAGGTGGACATCATGCCAGAACAGGTCTATCTGACGCCTGAAGGCAAAGCCGAACTGGAACGTGAATTAAAGGAACTGCTGGAAGTTCGCCGACCGGAACTGGCACTAAAGCTCAAGGAAGCAGTGGCCGAAGGCGACCTGAAGGAAAACGCGGATTATCATGATGCCAAAGAGAAACAGGCGTTTCTGGAAGGGCGGATTCAGTACCTGGAAAATATCATTCGTTCCGCCGAGATCATTTCCAATGATGGCAAGTCCGACGAAGTGCGGGTGGGGTCGGAAGTGACCATCGTTGAGGATGGTCTGGACGATGTGGAAGTTTATAAAATTGTTGGCCCGGCGGAAGCCAATCCCCGCGAGCGGAAAATTTCCCACGAAAGCCCGATTGGTTCGGCGCTGCTCGGCCACCGCAAGGGAGATAAGGTGCGCGTGCAGACGCCATCAGGCGAACTGGTGTTTAGAATCAAACAAATCAAATAGTCTACAGGTGCCTGTCGCCCGTTGGCGCAAACTGTGTCCCCCATAAAAAACGCCCCGATTCTTCCGGGGCGTTGGTTTTTATTCCTGATAGCTACTGCACCGGCGTCCAATCGCCCGTGCCGCCAAAGGGATCATCGTCGCGCCGTCGCGGTGGTTCAGGCGGTATTTGCAGCGGCGGCGGCTGCAGCGGGGTAACACCCGCGCCGTAAGAGGGCGGCGCAGCAGGCGGCGTAGTGGGCGGCGGCGGGGGCGTATAGGTTGGCAGCGGGGCGCTGGGCATAGGTGGGGGCGTGAAGGTCGGCGCGGCAGCGGGCGGCGGTGCATACACGGGGGCGCTGGCCGCCGGCGCGACGACTGCCGGCTGCGCTACGCTGGCCGCGTCCTTACGCCAGGCCAGCAGTTCAATCGTCAGCTTATCGAAATAACTGTTGGGGGGCAGCGGCCCCACACCGTAAGCGATGTCCACAATGCGCGCCTGGAAACGCAGGGCATTGGTTTCCAGGCTGATGATCGCACCGGGCTGCGCCAGGACAACCGGCCCTTTGGGGTCAAGCTTGGAGCGAATAGCCGGGTCATTATAGGCATACTCAGAGGCGAAAACGCCGGTAAGCGTTCGCACGAAGTCGTCTTTGTCGAACAACCAGACTTCAATCGCGGCGACCTTTTCCTGATCGCCCACGCCAACCGTCTCCGAGATAACCGCGCCGCATTCACCCAGAAATTCATCGTCGCGTTTGGCATCTTCAATGGCAAACGAGTCATCAAAAGCGCGGGTGGGCGAATACATGGAAACATGGCGCGATACGGGCGGGCCAAAGGTATTGGCAGCGGGTGCGGCGGCAGCCTCTTTTGCCAACTGCTCGGCGATTTTGCGGGACTCTTTGATCGCTGTCACCGTTTCAACGGGAGCGGCGCTGCCTGGTTGACCGGTGCGGCGGCGGCGCAGCGAACGGCGGATAGGTTCTACGACCATCGTGCTGATGTAAAAGCCGTAAATCAGCGAACCGAGTACGGCGACAACTGCCACAACAATCGAGCCAAGAATCCAGGGACGCAGGGAGGTCAGCAGATTGGGCTGCGGCGCCTGAGCCGCAACCGGGTTGGCCTGAGCGGCCAGGTCGTCAATCTGTATCAGACCGAGGCGAGCCGTGATTTCCTGCGGGTTGTCAACGGCGCGCAGCAGGATAATAGTATTCTGATTAAGTTCCTCACTGGGCGGCGCGTTAGTCGTGTACAGGGCATAACTGTCGGCAATAAGCTGTACATATTGATCCTGCCAGCCCTGGTTAAGCTGGCTGGGGTCGGCGTTGTAAAAGATGATGGGATCCAGTGCATACGCCCATGTAAGGCCGAGCAAAAAGGCCAGCACAATTACGATAACCTGTCGGGGCTTGGGGATGTATGGTTTTATCACCGGCCACAGGCCAGTAATCGTATCTCGTATTTTGCCCACCATAAATGTTGCCGCCTTTCGTCAATATTGCGCGTAACAACCCGCTCTAAGCTACGCCTATTGTACAGTACATTCCAAAGTTACGACAATCAATTCTCAGACCCAGCCAGCCGGGGTGCAGCCATAGGCGCCCCGGCAGTATCAGTCCGTTAATACGGGATCAGCCGCGCTTTCACCCAGCGCCTCCAGCGAGAAAGTTCGAGAGCAAACCGAACATTGGGCCGTCGTGCGGTTCTGTTCGATTAACAGGCCGCCGCAGTTCGGGCAGGGCGTAACAAGCGGACGCTTCCAACTGGTGTAATCACAATCCGGGTAGCGGATACAGCCATAAAACGTGCGCCCCTTGCGCGACTTCCGCACAATGATCTCGCCCTGGTGGGTGTGACCGCAAACCGGACAGGCGATGCCCGTGCGTTCCAGCCAGGGTTCCGTATAGCGGCACTCCGGGTAATTGGAACAGCCGATGAATTTGCCGAAGCGTCCATAACGGACAACTAATGGATGCCCGGATTGTGGGCAGTTACGACCGATGGTCTCTTCCTGCTGCAACTGCGGTATGGTCTGCCGCGCGATGCCTAACTGCTGTTCGAAGGGTGTGTAAAACTTGCGCATCATGCCGTGCCACTCGCGGTGGCCTTCCGCGATTTCGTCCAGTTGATTTTCCATGCGGACGGTGAACTGGTAGTCCATGATGTCCGGGAAGTACTTCACCAGCAGATCGGTAACGATTTTGCCAGTTTCCGTTGGCAGCAGGCGTTTATCCTGTTTTTCAATATACTCACGATCCTGGATGGTGGCGACGGTTGGCGCGTAAGTGCTGGGACGGCCAATGCCGTATTCTTCCAGCGTGCGGACTAAAGTGGCCTCCGTGTAGCGCGGCGGGGGCTGCGTGAAATGCTGCTCCGGCAGCAGCTTCAGCAAATCCAGCAGATCACCGGCCTTCAGATCGGGGAGGATACGTCCCTCATCCTCGTCCGGGGTGGCATCTTCGTCGCGCGAGTCCTCGTATAAACGCAGAAAACCATCAAACCGGATAGTGCTGCCGGACACACGGAACAGGTATGGCAGATCGTTAGCCGTCTCACCGGCGGTGATTTCGACGCGCAGCGTGTTGTAGATGGCATTCGCCATCTGGCTGGCGACGAAACGCTGCCAGATAAGCTGATATAACCGGAACTGGTCACGGGTCAGATACGCTTTCATCTGGTCGGGTTCGCGCCACAGGCTGGTTGGCCGGATGGCCTCATGCGCTTCCTGCGCACCTTTGGCTTTTGTGTGGTACACCGGAGGTTTGGCCGGATGATACTTTTCGCCAAAACGTTTGTGGATGAAATCGCGGGCTTCGGCCTGCGCCTGAGTTGAAACCTGGGTGCTGTCGGTACGCATGTAAGTGATCAGACCGACCGAACCATCCGCGCCCACGTCCACGCCTTCATACAACTGCTGCGCGATAGTCATCGTGCGGCGAGCGGTATAACCCAACCGGCGCGAAGCTTCCTGCTGGAGGGTGCTGGTGGTAAACGGCGCTGACGGTTTGCGCTGGCGCGTGCCGTGTTTTACATCGCTGACGGTATAACGACTGCGTTCCAGTATGCCGAGATGCGGGCGCACATCACTTTCCTGGTGGAAACTGACATCCTCGCCTTTGATTTTTACCAACCGGGCCAGAAAGGGACGGTCGTCGTGTTTGCCGTTGGCGGCGTGTTTTTGCAACCGGGCATCCAGGGTCCAGTATTCTTCCGGGCGAAACGCTTCGATCTCGCGTTCGCGGTCAACGACCAGCCGCACGGCAATACTCTGCACGCGTCCGGCGGACAACTGGTTGCGAACTTTTTCCCACAGCAGTTCGGTGATGTTGTAGCCGACCAACCGGTCGAGAATGCGCCGCGCCTGCTGTGCGTTGACCAGATTCAGATCGAGTTCGCGCGGGTGGCTGAAGGCATCCTGAATCGCCGGTTTGGTAATTTCGTGGAATACCACACGCTGCACCTTGGCTTCGTCCAGCCCGGTAGCCGCGATTAAATGCCAGGCAATCGCTTCACCTTCACGGTCGGGGTCGGTTGCCAGATAAACTTCTCCGGCTTTTTCAACGGCGGCCTTCAGTTCGCTGACTACATCGCGTTTGTCATTGGGTACACGGTACTTGGGTTCAAAGTCGTTGGCAACATCTACTGACAACTGTGTGACCAGCAGATCACGAACATGACCTTTTGACGCTTTAACCGTGTACCCCTTGCCGAGAAAGTTTCCGACGCTCCGCGCCTTCGCCGGGGATTCCACGATCACCAGTTTGCCGCCGCTGCCGCCTTTGACACCTGGCTTCGCGGCAGCTTTTTTGGCTGGTTTGCCGGTCTTAGCGTTTTTTTTCGCCGGTGCGGCTTTTCTGCCAGCAGGCTTTTTTGTGGCTTTGGGGGCGGCGGATTTTTCAGGTTTGGGCAGGTGGGCGTGAGCCTCGGTCGCACCCATACGGAACAGGGTTGTGCCGCAGATCGGACACGCACCTTTTGTCGCCGGCGTGCCTTTGTCGGTAAAGACCGCCTGAGGATTGGCGATGTCCCGTTTGGTTTTGCACTTCACGCAGTACGCTTGTAGAGTCTCACTCATGCCCGTTTCCTGAGATACCAGTTATTGAATGGGGTGTACGGACACGCCATAACGTGTCCGTGCCGAAATTACAGATACTTATAGTTTTTGGTGGTCAGCAGATGATTGACCACTTCTTTTACGTCCTGCGCCCGGTCTTTATGGCAGATAAGCAGCGCATCGGGTGTTTCAATGACGATGATGTCATTCACGCCAATGGTGACGGTCAGCTTGTCACTGTACACCAGTGTGTTGTGTGTGTCCAGACTGACACGCTCTGGTTGTCGCCCCTTAAAACCGTTGCCGAACTTGTCCAGCTTCAGCACTTCGTACAGCGACGCCCAACTGCCGACATCATTCCAGCCGATGTCCACCGGAATGACGGCCATCTTCTCTGCGCCTTCCATTACCGCATAGTCGAGCGAAATCTTGGCGATTTCATTCCAGGTGGCTTCGAGTTTATCCTCAAAGTCGGGTGTATCTACCGCCGGTTGCAGTTTCATCAGGCTGGCGTGCATGGCGGGCTGCTGGCGGGCAAATTCGTCCAAAGCCTGTCTGGCCGTCCAGATGAACATGCCGGAATTCCAACTGTATTCACCGGACGCCAGAAACGCGGTTGCGGTCACAGCATTAGGCTTTTCGGTAAACCCGCGCGAAACATAGGTCGTGAAGCCGTTAGCCTCGCACAGGCTGTCACCCTGGCGGATATAGCCGAAGCCAGTAGCGGGGTAGGAGGGCGAAATACCGAGCGTGACGATATAACCCTGCTGCGCGACTTCGTAAGCGGCGGCCAGCGCCTCGCGGAATTTATCCTTGTGTTTGATGTGGTGATCGGCGGTCAGGATGGCGACGGTAGCCTCCGGGTCGCGTTTGTGAATCACCGTCAGGCCGAGCGCCGCCGCCGGGCCGCTGTCCTTGCCGTAGGGTTCAACGATGAAGTTTTCCGCCGGAATCTCCGGCGTATGCGACCGCATGATGTCCACGTATTTACGTCCGGTGACGATGTAGATGCGGTCGGGCGTAAACAGGGGCGCAAGGCGTTCCACGCTGATTTTGAACATGGAATGATCTTCAACCAGCGGCAGGAGCTGCTTGGGCATGTCCTGGCGGCTCATAGGCCACAGGCGTGTGCCGCCGCCGCCCGCCATAATCATCGCATAATAATGTTTCATCAGGCGTCCTCTGTCTGTATCAGGATGTCCGTACCAAGCAATATTGCATGTGTCCCACCATTCGCGCAAGCCCCTTCAGTTCGAGAATGGTCAGGGTGCTGCTGACCACTGACACCGGCAGCCCGCACAGGCGCGTCAGATCGTCTACATGAACAGGATCAGCGCCCAGATGTTCCAGCAGGCGGCCTTCGGTATCGTTGGCCGGAGCAATGCGTTCGGTGATGGCGCTGGTCTGCACAGCAGTGTGTGCCAGGTTCAACTCATCAAGAATATCCTCGACCTTCATCACCAGCTTCGCGCCATCCTGAATCAGCCGGTTGGTGCCGCCGCTCATCGGGCTAAAGATATTACCCGGTACGGCAAAGACCTCGCGCCCCTGTTCGGCGGCGGTGGTAGTCGTAATCAGCGCGCCGCTCTTATCCGGCGCTTCAACGACCAGCACGCCTAATGTCAGGCCGCTGATAATCCGGTTTCGGCGCGGAAAGTTGAACGCTTCGGGCGGCGTGCCAATCGGAAATTCGGACAGCAGCGCACCGCTGCGCACGATGTCAGCCGCAAGTTTGTGGTTGTCCGCCGGATAAATGCGGTCTATGCCGCAGCCCAGGACGGCAATGGTGCGCCCGCCCGCATCCAGCGCGCCCCGGTGAGCGGCAGTATCCACACCATGCGCCAGACCGCTGATGATCGTCACACCCTGTTCCGCCAGATGTCTGGCAAAATGATAAGCCGCATCCCGCCCGTAGCTGGTCGCCCGGCGCGTGCCGACAATGCTCAGGGCGCGCTGGTCGTCCGGCATGAGCGTGCCGCGAATGTACAGCACCGCCGGCGCATCCGGCACGGTTTTTAGCAGCGCGGGGTATTCGTCATCTACCAGCGTCAGCAGGCGTGCCCCGGCTTTTGCCACCTTTTGCATTTCGGCGTCAAGGTCAAGCGTGCGCCGCGCCTGCACCAGATTGGCAAGCGGCTGTTTATCGAGGCCGGCCTGAGCCAACTGCGCTTCGCTGGCTGCCCAGGCGCAGGCGAGATCACCAAACCGGTTAAGCAGCAGGGATAAACGTTTGGGGCCGATTTCGGGTACCAGGCTGAAACCCAACCAGTAATGAAGGTCTGTCACACGTGCTGCTCGAAGGGTTGATGAACGGCTCAAACTTCAGCATAACAAGCGATAGTTTGGCTTGTCAAGCATGGTTTTAAGCATTGGGGAGCAAACCGTCCGGGAGTCTGACGGTGATGCGCCGGCTGTCGGCATTCATTTTCAGGATGGTTTCTTCAGTCACCGGAATCAGCACTTCGCCATACTGCGGGCTGTCCACAATGTAAACATCGTTAGCTCCGGTTTCCAGCACATCGGTGACGGTGCCCAATACCTGCCCGTCCTCGGTTTCGACGGCCATACCGATGAGCTGGTACAGATAGACTTCACCTTCATCCAGCGGCACCGCGTCGTCAATCGAAACCATGACCAACCGCTGACGCAGCCGGTCAGCCTGCTCGCGGTTGTCCACGCCTTTTAGCTTGAGCAGCGCGTATTCCTGGTGGAACCGCACACTTTGCAGCACATACGAGGTAATGTCCGGGGATTCCGGGCTGCGACCAAGATACACGGTTTTGAGGTCCGGCAGGCGTTCCGGGTAGCCGGTGAGAACCCGCATCCGCAGTTCTCCAGCGATACCATGCGGGCGCAGGATTTCACCCAGAACCAGATATGGGGGACGCGAAGTCCCCCCGTCGTGGCTGGCCGGCTGCATCTATACGATCTTCAGAATGACCCGCGTGTAGCGGCTGTCGGCCCCGGCGCGGAGCAGGGCACGCATGGCATTGGCGACATGACCGCCCTTGCCAATCACACGGCCTGTATCCTGCGAGGATACATGCAGTTCCAGAATCAAGGTTGACCCGGACACGCGCCGCTGAACTTTCACGGCGGCAGGGTCATCTACCAGGCTCTTGGCGATGTATTCAATTAACTGTTCCACCGCGCGAAACCTTTCAGGTTAGATTAGTCAGGAAGCGGCTTCGTTGGCCTTACGACCCTGGCCGGGGCCGGGGATCGGATGGCGTGTCTTGGGGCTGACCGGCGCGGCAGCGGCCTTCGCAGCGGCGGCTTCGGCCACCAGCGTCTCAACTGTTTCACCCTTACGCAGCCGTTCAAAGCGTGCCCAGGTGCCGGTGCGCTTCATGATGTAGACCACCGCTTCACTTGGTTGGGCGCCCACGCTCAGCCAGTACAGGGCACGCGCCTCATCCAGTTCATCGGTGGGCGGTTCAGTC
>JARKOK010000526.1 GCA_029975765.1 Aggregatilineales bacterium | reverse complement strand
CAGACATATCTCTCAAAATCTATCACAGGTTTCCGCCCCACAATGAATTAAAGGCTGGTTATCCTATGATAACGAGCAACTGGGCAAAAAATCGCCGGTGAAACCGCGTTTGAGCGGGCAAATCGCCAGCTATACCCGTCGCAAAGAGCCAAACTCTAGGGTAGGGGCGAACCGGCGGTTCGCCCCTACTACACCCTGTTATTGTAAATGAAATCTGTGGCTATCGTGCCGTTACGTTTTTTGTTCCCGCAGCAGGCCGACCAGCAGCGTCAGGTTGTCCACCTCGGCCAACGGCAGGCTGAACCACTCCGCGCCGGCTGTATCCAGCAGCCGCAGGTGACCGCCCGCCAGCCGGTAGCCGCCGTAGTCCGCCCAGAGTAGATCGCGCCCGCGTTCGTGCAGGCCGCCGGCGCTCAGGCGCAGCGTATCGGAAAATGGCACACGTTCGCCTTTCGCCAGCCGGTCACGGATAGCCGGTTCAAGCTGGCGGTTTACGCCCTGTTCCAGCCGCAGACCCAGTTCACCCACCCGCCGGTACTGGTTGCCCAGCACGATGCGCTCGCCGCGCAGGGCGATCAGCGTGAAGCGATACGATACCCGCCGCGCCAGCCCGAAGAAATAGGCCACCTGTTCGGCTCGCTGGCGAAAGCTGTGAATTTCGGCAAAGTGGAACAGCACATCACGCCCGCCTTCGCGGTAGCTGAAGCCGTTTTCGTACAGCACGACTTCGCGGTTCCAGAAGTGCAGCACCCACCACCCAACAGCCAGCGCCACCACCGCCATCACGCCGACCGTCAGCGGCGGCCCCCACGCTGGCACGGTCGCCAGCGTGAAGTTGAGCACCACCGACACCACCCCCACGACCAGCCCCGCCGGGATGAGCAGCCGCGCCCGGTCAATCGGATAAGTGGCAACCACCGCGCCCAGAACAGGATCAGCGTCGAGCATATTAACCGGCGCGTGCCTCCGATACGGTCAGATTATCAAATTCGACCGTCACGCCCAGACGACCAGCAGCGGCGGCCACCAGCCCGACCTGCCCGCCGGTGTACGTGTCGTCAATCACATCCCCCAGGAACGTGCCGTTGACATACAGCGCCAGATAATCGTTGAGGCACACCGCCCGAATCGTGTTCTGCGCCGGGCCTTTACGGATCACATCGGCTGATGCCCAGTCCCGCAGCGGCACGACGCTGCGCCCGCGCGCCCGCATGATGGCAAACCGGCCCGTACCTTCCAGCAGGAACAGGTAGCCGTCGCCGTTATTCACGGTCAGCGCGTCAGATGTGGGTGTTTCGGTCGCCGCCGCTGGCGTGGGGTCGCCCGCGCGGCGCAGTTCCGGCGTGGATTCAGCAGTGGCTTCCGGGGTCGCTTCCGCCAGCACGTCTACCGCCTCAACCCGCTGGCCGACCCTGCCGCGCATCCGGCACATGACGCCGTAGACCGTGTTTTCGCTTTCGGTAAGCTGTTTCGCTTCGACATCAATCACCACGTTGTTGAATGATTCACCCCACTGGCCGTACCAGACCTCGCTGTCACCTTCGGTCACAACAATACGGTACACCCCGTCGCGGATTTGCAGCCGCGCCGCGCCTTCATTATACGTGCCTTCTTCGAAGGTATTGGCCTCGCTGAAATCATAATAGGCGACTTCCTCGCCCTTCACAAAGGTACGCGCCGGCGCGGCCACCGTGCCACACGCCGCCAGCACCAGACCTGCCAGCACCCACCCCAGCATCTTCTTCCATCGCTTCACCCTGAACGCTCCTCAATCGAGACCTTACTACCGCATCCTTAGTTGTACCACACATTCTACTGCCCCGGCAGCGGCAGCGTCCGGCGCACTCATCAATTTATTACCGTGCAGCACAGCCGCCGCAACAGTGTTAGAATGTGGGACGTGGAATTGATGTGCGGAGGGAGCGTGTGATGTCCATTGAACAGGTTTTCCAGGCACAGGCGGCTTTTCAGGATGAACTGCTTGCTAAACCCCATGTCGTCGGGGTGGCGGTAGGCCGTAAGAACCTGACCGGAGAACTCTCCGTCGTAACCCTGGTGCAGCAAAAGGTGCCGCTTGCGGCGCTGTCCGCCGAGGATATGGTGCCGAAACAGCTTGACGGGGTGCGTACCGATGTGATCGAAGTCGGTTATCTGCGCGCCTACCAATCCCCCCGTGACCGCTTCCGCCCCACGATTCCCTGCGGCGTGAGCATCGGGCATTACAAAATCACCGCCGGCACGCTGGGCGCCATTGTGACCGACCGCAGCACGGGCGAAAAACTCATCCTGTCCAACAACCATGTGCTGGCGAACAGCAACGACGCGCTGGTGGGGGACCCGATTTTACAGCCCGGCCCAACCGATGGCGGCCAGAATCCGGGCGATCTGGTGGCGCGGCTGGAACGGTTCATCCGGCTGCGGTATGTGGATGACCCACCCACCACCCCCGAACCGCCGCCGACCAACCCGCCCACTACCCCCGATTGTGATGTCGTGACTGCTGTCGTTGGCCTGACCAACGCGCTGGCAACCCTGCTTGGCTCCAGCCAGCGGGTGACCACCGCCGCCGCGCCCGCGCCGCAGACGACGGCCCCGGTTTCGCAGGCGCAGATCAACGACAATGACATAGACGCGGCGCTGGCGAAGCCGGTAGACCCGAATATGTTCACCGGCGACATCCTGAACATCGGGCGCGTGAGCGGCACGAAACCGCCGCAGTTGGGCATGAAAATCCGTAAGAGCGGGCGCACCACCGGCTATACTGAAGGCATCATCAACCTGATCAACGCGACGGTCAGCGTGGCCTACGGCGACCGGACGGCGCGGTTTGTCGGGCAGGTCATCACCAGCCCGATGAGCCAGGGCGGCGACTCCGGCTCGCTGATTGTAGACGGCACGGAGAATAAAGCTGTCGGCCTGCTGTTTGCCGGGTCGAATATGGCGACCATTTTTTCGCCGATTGATAAAGTGCTGGACGCGCTGCAAGTGAATATTTAACGCGAGTTATGGATAAAGGATTTGCGTCTCTTGCCCTCATCCCCTGCCCCTTCCGCTCCACGTCAGGGCGAAGGGGAGACAAACAGGTTTCGTCCGTTTTTGAAGTCCCTCTCCCTGATGGAGAGGGCGACTCGAACGGGGACGCATGTCCCCTGAGAGAAGTAGGGTGAGGGCAAAATCCTAGTCCCGCCGGGGGGCGCGGTCATGCGCCCCGGTTCCATCATTTTTGAACGATTGTCCGGCGGTCAGGGACTTTTAAGCGGCTTCTAACAGACCTCGCGTAAGATAAAACTGAGTGAGGAGGCGTGAACATGGTACAGAATGCGGATATGGCAAAAGCGGCGCTGGTGCAGGCTAAATATACCGACCAACTGATGAAACTGCCGCACGTCGTCGGCGTCGGGCTGGGGCTGGCGCAGAAGGACGGCCAGCCGACCGGCGAAGTGGCGCTGGTGGTGATGGTAGATGAAAAAGTGCCCGAAATCCTGCTGTCGCAGGAAGAACTCATCCCATCGGAGATTGAAGGCGTGCGAGTGGATGTGCAGATGATGGGTACGTTTGCGGCCCAGTAACCGGCCGGTTGAGAGGTAGCAGCAGTATGCGGAAATTCTATTTCGTGGCGCTGGCGCTGCTGGTGATGCTGGCGGCAGCCGGCGCGGTTCACGCGCAAAACAGCGCGCTGGTGATGCTCATCAACGGCGACTTTTACGCCTGGAATGAGGGCGATTCTGCCCCCCGGCGTTTAACCACCTGGGGTTTTAACTTCCGTCCCGCTCTGTCACCGGATGGCAGCTTCCTGGCCTATATGAGCTGGTCGCCGATGACGGTCGAGGCCGTCCGGCGCTCCGGCGGCATCGGCGGCGGTGAACTGCCGGGGGACATTCAGATGCTGGATCTCGCCGCTGGCCGGCAGACAACCATCGCCAGCCAGCCGGCTGACGCTTCCTTCTTTATCGAAGGTACACCCGATAAAGCCGTGATGCGCTCCGCGCCAGTCTGGTCACCCGATGGACGGCGGCTGGCCTGGACGGAGTTTGATTACCCCGGCGAACTGACGAACCGCCTGATGCTGCACGATCTGACGACCGGCGTAAGCCGGGTGATCGTACCGGCTTTCCCGCCGCAGAGCGGCGTGCCGTCGCCGATGACGGTGCTGTGGTCAGACAGCGGCCTGATCGTCCGCAGCATCACGCCGCGTCCCAATGCGACCACCTATCAGGAAGATGTCACGTTCCTCGTTTATGACGAGATCGGCGCGCTGCTGGCAAGCGTACCCGTGCCGCAGACCGACACCAGTTTCATGATTGACCACCTGCTGGTGAACTTCAACGGGCAGGCCATGATCGGGGCGCTGTACAACACCGGAACGTGGATTCTGCTCAATCCTCTGACGGGCGCGAGCGTGCCCGCGCCGGGGCTGCTCGAACTGCGCGGGGCAGCCGCCAGCGGTATCGGGGCGCTGGCTTTTCCGCCAGAAAGCGGCAGCGACGGCCACTGGGACATCGTGGATGCGCAGGGCACTTCGCTGGGACTGCGCCTGCCGCTGTACACCTCCCCCGGTACCGATCAGCCCGCCCTGTCGCCAGACGGCCAGGCGGTCGCTTACATCACCGGCATGACCAGCCAGGGCGTTGAAGTCTGGCGCGCCGGGCAGACGATCACCGTACCGCCGGTTGAAGAAGACCAGCTTATCAGCGCAGTCGTCTGGTCGCCGGTGGCGTGGCGCATCTTCACCGAGGGGGGCGCCAGCGATGCGCCGATATCGGCCTTCAACTGCCCCAACGCGCTACCGCCCCGGCTGGTCACGGGCGGGCAGGGGCGCGTGATCGCGGGCGGCGCGCCGAACAACCTGCGCGCCGAGCCGTTCACGACGGCGGCTGTCCTGGGCGAAATCCCGGCGGGCGGCACGTTCGCCGTCCTGCGCGGGCCGGACTGCGGTGGGGACATCATCTGGTGGCAGGTGAACGTAAACGGCGTCACCGGCTGGACAGCGGAAAGCCAGGGGACGGCGTATTATGTCGAACCGGCGCCGTAGCAGCTGTACCACGAGGGCCATGACCGCAACGCTTAACGTGAGTTGATGTTTTATCCCTTACCGTAACTTCGCCATCGAAACAGGATGACGCCCGCATGGCCGGACAGAAGCACAAACTGCGCCAGCAGATCGCCCAGAAGGTGGGTGAGACCGCCGCACCGTTCGAGGAACGAATCGCCGAATCGCTGACCCGCTGCGGGGAATTCCGGGGCAGTCTGACGAGCGACCAGCTTGCGGTCGTGATGCGAAAAGTGCTGTATACGCTGGTGGGCGAGCAGAAAGTGGCTGGCATTGACCTGCCCATCGTACATAATGTCTCGGCGATGGAAGTCAAAATCGTGAAAGCCGAGGCCAGCGTGTTCGCCGAAATTCACGTTCACAGCCCGATTGTCGCCTTCATCCAGTTTCGTTATACGCTGGAAAACGACCGGCGCAGCCCGGCCAAAAAGCTGCGGCTGAAAAGCGGCAGCCTGGATGTGAAAGAAATGACGCGCCCGTTGGATCTGGGCGCGAAGGCGGCGCTGGCGATCATGGGGGTGAAACACATCGCCCTGAACGAGTTAAGCGACCCGAACCAACTCATCCGGCGCACGCTGCCGCCGCAGTTGTCGCGGCTGGGTTTTCGCGGGGTGATCGAACGAGTTGACCTGGAACTGCTGGACAATAACACCATGTGGGTATATCTGGCGGACAAGCCGGGGGAATAGGTTATCGGTGTTCAGTTTTCAGTTTTCCGTCTAAAATCAGTTCGTATTGTCACCGGACTGGTATCTGGAAACCCCTTGCATGATTTCCGTCATCGCTACCGTTCTGAACGAAGGCGACAGCCTGCACCACCTGCTGCGGTCGCTGGCCGCGCAAACCCTGCCGCCGGATGAAGTCGTCATCGTGGATGGCGGCAGCCACGACCACACCCGCGCCATTCTGGACAGCTATACCGACCGCCTGCCGCTGCGCGTGCTGGTCGAACCGGGCTGCAACATCAGCGCCGGGCGCAACCGCGCGATTGCCGCCGCGCAGGGCGACATCATCGCCGCCACCGATGCCGGCGTAGCCCTGCACCCCGACTGGCTGGACAACCTCATCCGCCCCCTGCGCAACCATCCAGCCGTGAACGTCGTGGCCGGTTTTTTCAACGCCGATCCGCATACCGTCTTTGAAGCCGCGATGGGCGCGACCGTGCTGCCGCTGGTGGACGAGATCAATCCGGCGACGTTTCTGCCCAGCAGCCGCAGCGTCGCGTTTCGTAAAAGCGCGTGGCAGGCGGTGGGCGGTTATCCCGAATGGCTGGACTACTGCGAAGACCTGATTTTTGATTTCCGGCTGCGGGCACACACCGGCCCGTTCACCTTCGCGCCGGAGGCGCGGGTAGATTTCCGCCCGCGCGGGTCGCTGCGCGCTTATTTCAGGCAGTACTACCGCTACGCGCGCGGTGACGGCAAGGCCGACCTGTGGCGCAAGCGGCACGCCGTTCGCTACGCGACCTATATCATGGCCGCGCCGCTGCTTCTGCTGCTGGGCTGGAAGGCGCACCGGCTGTTCTGGCTGCTGTTCCTGCCGGGCGCGGCGGTTTATCTGCGCCAGCCGTACCGCCGCCTGCCCGCCATGCTGCGCCGCCTGCCGGATGTAACGCCGCGCGACCGGCTGTACGCGGCGGCGCTGGTACCCGTCCTCCGCGTAGTGGGCGATATGGCGAAGATGCTCGGTTATCCGGTGGGGCGGTGGTGGCGGCTGCGGCACAGGCCGCCGGCGTGGAAGTAGGGGCGCACCTGCGTATGCGCCCTGGGCGGCCACATCGGGCCGCCCCTACAGCATTCAACCCGTTTGCGCTGATTCTGCATTAGGGCGGCGAAATGACGAAAAGATCGTTCGAGAGAAATCCAACAGCGGCCCGCCCGGCTGTACCGGCTCGGAACCGAATCTACCGTCCGGTGAAATCACGCAGGTACAGGAAATCGTGGCCGATGCTGCGCCGGCTGAGTTTGCACACATTGGGCATGGTACGTTTGTAGTGGTTGGCCTTCACCCGCCGCCAGACGTTTTCGACAAAGGCGCGATCAAACCCTTCGTCCACCACTTCGTCAATCGTGTACCGTTCGTCCACCAGCAGGAACAACACCTGATCCACGTCATGATACGTAAAACCCAGTTCGCCTTCGTCAGTCTGGCCTTCCCACAGGTCGGCGGACGGCGCTTTATCCATAATGGCCGGCGGCACGCCCAGCGCCGCCGCGAGCTGCCGCACCTGCGCTTTATACAGGTCGGCAATCGGCTGGAGCGCCACGCCGCTGTCACCGTAAATCGTGCTGTAACCGAGCAGGAATTCCGTCTTGTTGCTGGTGCCCATCACCAGCCCGCCCCAGTCTACCGACTGGTCGTATAACACGATCATGCGCAGCCGCGCCATGATGTTGCCCCGGCGCACGCCGCTCATCTCCGGGAAGCGGTTTATCAGCGGGTCGGCCATATCGGTGATCGGCACATCCAGGCTGGGCAGCCCCAGCGCGTCAATCACCAACTGCGCGTCGTCGAGGCTGGTCTGCGCGGAGGTGCGGTAAGGCATCCGTACCGCCAGCACGTTCGCCGCGCCCAGGGCTTCGGCGGACAGATAAGCCGACAGCGCCGAATCAATGCCGCCCGACAGCCCCAGCACCGCGCGGGTCATACCGGCTTTGGCGATCTGGTCGCGGATAAAACCGGTAATCATCGTGCGGGCGATGTCCGGGTTGATGGTCAAACGCGAGAGAATGCTGGACTGGCTGCTGGGGGACATTGCGGTTTCTCCTGCTGGATGGCGGTTTTTAAGTATAGAGGGGGTTCGGCACGCCGACAAGCCAGAACAGATCAGACTACCCAAAATCAGCATCTCGTGGGAATATGAAGCTGTTGTATTCCGCATCGAGTAAGTGTGAAAGGGACGGAGTCATGGTCGGGGCGGTCTTCTTTGAAACCCTGCGGCGAACGTGGCAGCAAACCCTGTACTGGGGTATCGGGCTGGGGCTGATGGCGCTGGTCGGTGTGCTGGCCGTCCCCCTGCTGGACGCGCTGGATTACGCAAAACTGCTGGAAACCCTGCCGCCCATGCTGCTCCAGGCGGCAGGCATCGGCGACGACATGACTTTTGCCACCACCCCGGAAGGCATGGTGGCGCTGGTATTCTTCGGTAAATTCGCGCTGTTTTTTGTCGCGTACCCGGTGGTGATGGGGATGCGTGTCACTACGAACGAAGAAACCGATGGCATCCTCGACGTGCTGCTCAGTCTGCCGGTGGCACGCGCGCGGATCATTCTGGAAAAAGTGGCCGCCTACCTGCTGAACATGCTCTTTCTGACGCTCATCATCTTTCTGGGCGTCTGGCTGGGCAGCCGGTTGATTGATATTCCACTGCACACCGGGCGGCTGGTCGAATCAACATTCAATCTGCTGCCGACCCTGACGTTTGTGCTGGCGTTCACGACGTTTACCGGCGCGCTGCTGGGCCAGCGTCCGCTGGCGCTGGGCGTGGTCACCGGGTTTGTGCTGGGCAGTTACATGCTCGACACGATTGGCGGCATGGCGAAAGAGTCGGTAGTGGGCAGCCTGCGGCTGCTGTCGTTCTTCAGCCATTACAATCCCAGCGGGGTGATGCAGTACGGCCTGTCGTGGCTGACCGTCGCCGGGCTGCTGGCGCTGTCGGCGGTGCTGGTCGCCGGAGCGGTGTGGGCGTTCCAGCGCCGGGATGTGGGTGTATAAGGACAGGCCTGCCCTTACCGTGTACTGCTCCCCCAACTTTTGCTGCCTCAGGCCGTCCGCCGCGCGGTGACAACCGGCTGGTGAAACCCGTTCGCCTCTGGCATCAACCACCGCACATCCCGGAAGCCGGCAGCGTGCAGGGTGGCGGTTAAGGCATCCCGCCGCAGGGCGCGGTAGCGGCTGGTATAGTGCCGCATCTGCCAGTCGCCCGCCTGGTGCACCAGAATGAACTGCGTGAAGGTGTATTGGTCGCCCGCCCAATCCCAGACTTGCAGCGTGACCCGTTTACCCTCGGCGGAGTCCATCACCCGTTCGGACGTGATTTCAGGCCGTTCTTCCAGCAGCGCGTCGTAATCCCGAATGCTCGCAATAAACAGGCCGCCCGGTTGCGTCACCGCGAACAGTTCCCGCGCGGCCTGCTCCAGATCGGCCTCGGTCAGTAAATGCGGCAGCGCGTTGTCGAAGGCGATCACCACATCGTACTGTTCCGGCACCTGCTGGCTCAGGGTTCGCATATCGGCGACACCCACCGTCAGCGGGATGCCGGCGTTCTGCGCTTCACGCTGCGTCCGTTCAACGGCTCCGGCGCTGATATCGGTGGCGTGGACCGTGTAACCTCGTTTTGCCAGACCAAGCGCCTGCGTGCCAATACCGCAGGCACAGTCCAGCACCCGCAGCGGATGTGTCTGATCGTGCCATTGATCCCGGATGAGCGCGTCCAGCCGCGCGCCCTGCCGCTCGACCGACTGGTTCCAGTCCGCAAAAATCAGGTGATAGTCATCAGCCATCGCATCATAAAAGTTCTGAACATCCATATCAGGCATTATGTTTCCTCCTTATTACAACTCCTGAGCATCCATTCTGAACCCGGTCACGGGCAGTATCCCTACTTTATTCCTATCTTCCCCGGTTTGAAAACACACACTTAAAACACAATTGTGCGATGCTTGAGTTTTCTGCAATTTCGCCATGTGTTATACTGGCGGTTATGGAGCAGCAGTCATCGTCCCCACCGGTCTGGATTCAACAAGCGCGGGCGCGCGGTTTCGGCCACGCCTTAAGCGTGGCGCTGGACGTGTTAGCCCCGTTGGGACCGTTTGGCGCGCAGTTAGTCTGGGTAGTGCAGCCGGTGCTGGGGGCGGTCGTGGGGCGCGCGGTGCTGGATGATCTCGCGCGGGCGCTGGAACAGCCCGGCGGCGTGGAACGGCTGCGAGCCGATTTAGAGAAGGATTCGTAGGGACATCCGTGTCCCCGCAATTTTGACATAAAAGAGTTTTCCGAGAAAATTCGCGCGAAGCGAGGCGAGACTTGGACAGCACAACGCAAGTCATCACCGTTTTAATTCTGCTGCTGGCAATGGTGGTCAGCATCATTGCCACGCAGTTCATCCGGCGGCGGCGCGAACTTGCCACGCTGCGCCCGATCCCCGCTTACGCGGCGCTGCCGCTGATGGTGGGCGAAGCGATTGAAGCCAACCGCCCGGTGCATGTCTCGTTTGGCAGCGCCAGTCTGGGCGGCAGCAGCACGCCGCTGGCACTCGCCAGCGCGGAATTGTTTTATCAGGTGGCGCAGCGCGCTTCCATTGGCGCGGCAGCGCCCATCCTCAGCATGAGCGATCCCACCGCCATTCCACTCGGCCAGGATACGCTGCGCCGGGCTTACCAGACGCGCGGGCTGCTGGAACGTTACCCACGCGGCAGCGTGCGCTGGTATCCGGCGGGGGCGCGGTCGCTGGCGTTTGCCGCTGCTTTAACGGCCACGCTGGGGGATGACCACATAGCACACAACATCCTCATCGGCAGTTTTGGCCCGGAACTGGCGCTGGTGGCCGAAGCCGCCGCGCGCCGCCGTCAGGGGGTCATCGCCGCCAGTGACCAGCTTGAAGGGCAGGCCGTCGCCTATGCCGTGTCTGACCAGCCGTTGATCGGTGAGGAAATCTTCACTGCCGGGGCGTACCTCGGCGCGTCCGCCTCACAGAGCGGCGCGGTCGTAACGCTGGACATCCTGCGGCTGCTGCTGGTTCTGGCGCTGTTTATCCCGACAGCGATTGCCGTCCTGGACTCCATTCTGGATGGCCGGCTGTGGGAATCCATCGGTACGCTGGCGCGTGTGCTGGGGGGGCGATAGATGAGACGTTTAGGGGCTGCCGTCACCACCGCGATTGCCATCGGCTTCGGCCTGCTGACGCTGATCGGCCTGCTGGCCGGCAGCAGCATCCCGCTGGTCGGCACGATCACCGATTTTCTGCTGCAATTGATCGTCATCACCACCGCCACCACCATCCTCATTGGCGTTCTGAATCTATTCGGGGTGCATCTGCGGCGCGTCGGGCGGCGCGAAACCGGCTGGGGCTACAGCCTGCTGGTCGTCATCAGTACGCTGCTGGTAATTGTGCTGGCCGTGCTGGAACGCGCTAATGTTCTGACCGGGCAGCCATCCATCACGAGCATTCTGTTTGAAACGGTGCAGGTCAGCCTGGAGTCGGCGCTGGCCGGACTGGTGCTGTTCGCGCTGGTCTACGGCGCGTACCGCCTCACCCGCCGCCGTCTGACATGGCCGGCGGTGCTGTTTGTATTCGTGCTGCTGCTGCTGCTGATCGGGGCGCTGCCGCTGCCGGGGCTGGGGCCGCTGGCAAGCGTGCGCGACTGGCTGCTGGCCGTGCCGGTCAGCGCCGGGGCGCGCGGCATTTTACTGGGTATCGCCCTGGCGACGGTGGTTACCGGGGTGCGCGTGCTCATCGGTCAAGACCGCGCCTACAGGGAATAAGTCATGAGCGACGATTTTAACGAACTGCGGCCCCCGGAGGGCGACGACGACAACTGGCTCGACTGGCAGGCCGATGACGACGCCGAACAGTCCGCCGCATCGTCGGGTGACCGGCTGGGGTTTACCGGTGAACTGTCGTGGCGGCAGGATGTGGAGAAGGCGTTTAGCGACCAGCTTGATGAAGCCAACGACGATGCCTTTGACTGGCAGCCGGACACGGGCACCGACGCGCCTCAGCCCGATGACGACGTGCCGGACTGGTTAGCTGCTTTCACCGGTGACGAACCGGCAGAGTCCGAACCGGCGGTGGATTTGCCGCCCTGGCTGTCGCAGTTCGGTGAGACAGAACCGGAAGATGAAGCGGCAGCGCCCGCGCCGCTGGGTGATGTACCGGCGTGGCTGCGCGAGGACAGCGAAGACCTGCCCGGCCAGCCTGTAGAGCCGGCCCCCGGCCTCGAAACCCCGCCCTGGCTGTCGCAGTTCGGTGAAGCAGAACCGGAAGATGAAGCGGCAGCCGCCATGCCGGCTGCTGATGTACCGGCCTGGCTGCGCGAGGACAGCGAAGATGCCCCGGCGGCTGATCTGCCGCCCTGGTTGAGCGGCGCCGACGAACCGGAAGCCGCCGAAACGCCGGCGATCCCCGGCGGTGATGTGCCGCCCTGGCTGGCCGGATTGGACGAACCCGCCGCGCCCGTTGAAGACGACGACCTGTTCGCCGGGCTGGATGAGGCGCTGGGTATCGCGCCCGGCAGCGCGTCGGCAGGCGAAACGCCCGACTGGATGGGCGCGTTTGAAGAACCGGCGGCAGCCGAAGCGCCGCCCTCCGGCCTGGATGCCTATCTGGTTGAGGAAGTTGTTGATGAAACCTTCTTTGACGAGCCGCCAGCAGACGAAGGTGTTGTGCCAGACTGGTTGATGGCCGCCGCGCCTGACACCGAAGCAGCGGAACCGGCTGCCGGAGAACCCATAGCGGGTGATCTGTTCAGCGGCTGGATGGCTGCGCCTGAGCCGGAAGAAGTGGAAGAAGTTGAGGAACTGCCCGCGCCGTCGGATGAGCTGTTCCCGGACTGGATGAGCGCCCCGGACGAAACGGAAGCCGAGGAAGCGCCTGATCTGCTGACCGGCTGGGAGGCCGCGCGGCAGGCGCTGGACACAGCGGACGAGGAACTCGCGGCGGATGAAGGGGTGCCCGACTGGTTAGCGGCGGCAGCGCCACCGTCCGAACCAGCCACCGTGCCGCAGGACATTTTTGGCGAACTGGGTCTGCCTTCGCCGGAAACCGGGTTTGATTTCCTGGATAATCCGCCGGTCGAGGCTGAAACACCGGATTGGTTCGAACCGGAAGCGGCGGCCAGCGCCGAGCCGGGCTGGCTGGGCGAACTGGGTGAACTGGACCTGTCCAGCGCCGCCGAAACCGAAACCGCCGTGCCAGCCGAGGCCGATTTCCTGGCGGAACTGCGCGGGGCCGCCGACCTGACGGCTGATGTGGAACCGCCGCCCGCGCCGGACTATGACCTCAGCCCACCTTCATTTGACGATCTCGACAGCCTGATCGCGTCTTACGAAGCGCCAGAGGCCACGCCGGAATATCGCGCGCTGGTGGATACCCGGATAGACGACATCGAACGGCTGCTGTCCGACGAGGATATTGGCGAGATTGCCGCGCGGCGCGCCCCGCGTGTGGAAGCCGGTGACATCTCGCCCGAAACGCCCGACTGGCTGACCGAATCCGGCGTGCTGGTCGGCGGCGCGTCCGCCGGGGCGATCCTGCGGCGGCAGACCGAGCGCGAGCGCCCGCTGGAAGAACTGGACGAACGGCTGCAGGCGCTGCATGATCGCGGTTTAGACCTGCCGCCGCCAGTGGAAGAAGCGCCATCCCCCGACCTGAAAACGCTGCTGCCCGGCGTGAAGGAATTCATCGCGCCTACGCCGATCAAAGCCGGCACGACCGGCATTGCCGGTGAGGTGATGCTGTCACCGCAGCAGATGGATAAACTGAAACTGCTGCGCCTGCTGGCCCCGGCAGAAGCCCCGCCGCAGCCGCAGGTGCCGTCCGCGCTGGATCAGACGTATGCCGCGCCCAGTTTTGCAGACCTGGTAGGCGAAGAGGAGGAACTGGAGGAGGCGGTTGAACCCGTCCCCGCGCCGCGTCCCGAACGACGCCGCATCCAGTTTGACCGCCTGCTGATCGTGCTGCTGGTGGCGCTGGCGGTGGTGCTGCCGTTCTTCGTCGGGGTGCTGCGGGTGGGCGATCTGCCGCCGGCACAGTTCGCGGCGAACAGCCGCCAGCAGGCCGTTTTCGACCGCGTGAACGCGCTGGCCCCCGGCGATCTGGTGCTGGTTGCGGCGGAGTACGGCCCGACCGGCGCGGCGGAACTTGACGGCCTGACCGAAGCCCTGCTGCGTCACATGCTGCTGAAAGGCGCGCGCCCGGTCATCATCAGCACCAATCCGCTGGGGCTGCTGCATGTCCAGCACATTCTGGATCGCCTGACTGCCGATGCCGTGTTTACGGTGCAGCTCAACCGCCCGCTGGCAGCCAACCGCGATTTTTACGTAGCGCGTTATCTGACCGGCAGCGTGATCGGCCTGCGGGCGTTCGCTCAGAATGTGCCCGCGCTGCTGGCAACCGACATCAGCGGCAGGGCGACCAATCTGGCGACCGCGTCCCTGCGCGATTTCGCCCTGATTGTGACGATTGCTGAACGCGCCGAGGATGTACGCGCGTGGACGGAACAGGTTGCGCCGCTGGCCGGAAAGCCGCTGGCGGTGGCGGTGGGTTTTGCCGCCGCGCCGCTGGCCGAACCCTACGTGCTGCCCGATTCGCCGGAAAAGATGGGTGGCATTCGCGGCCTGCTGGTCGGCTATCGGGACGCTTATACCTACCGCGCGCAGCTTGGCGTGGTAGATGCCGTCGCGCCGGGCAGCATCCCGACGCAGCCGCCCGCTGCACCGCCGACCGCCGCCCCTGCCAGTCCCGCTCCTGCCGACCAGGACGAAACCGCCGTTGAAGCGACGGCTGAGGCCGCCGGTACGGTGGAAACAACCCCCGAAGCCCCTGCCGAAGCGACGGCTGAGGCTGCCGCTACTGCCGAAGCGACGGACACGCCGCTGGTGATCGTCGGTGTGATTGATGCCGACCAGACCGTGAACGTGCGCGAAGGCCCGGCGCGGGTGTTCCGGGCGGTGGCCGCTGCCCGACCGGGCGACCGCGTGCAGATCATAGGCCGCAGCGGTGACGGTGACTGGCTGCAAATCCGGCTGGCGGATGGCCGCGAGGGGTGGATTTCGTCCGGGCTGGTGCGGGTGGAAGAACCCGCCACGCCCACGCCAGACGCCGGCGCGGGGCTTGACCCCTATGCCGTCGTCGCGCTGGAGTCGGATGTCAGATGGGTGGCCTTCCAGGTGACACCCACACCTGCCGCCGAATCGACTGCCGAACCCGCCGCGCCGCCGTTCGATGCGGCGGACGTGGTGACCGGCACCCCAACCCCGTACCGCGACGAACGCTGGTACGGCATGACGCTCGGCCTGATCGTGATTATCGCCGTGATTGCTACCGGCACCGTGATTAATGTGATCGGCAGCCTGTTCAGGAGGAGAGGCCGTTGAACGCGGAACAGATCGGCCTCTGGGCCGGCTTCATCTTCACCCTGATGGTTTTTAGTTATCTGCTGGGCGATAATCTGCTCTACCGGCTGGCGGTTTATATCTTCGTCGGGCTGACGGCGGGTTACGTGACCATCGTCACGCTGGACGGCGTGCTGCTGCCCTGGCTGCGCGGCACGGTGCTGGCGACGGACGCCAATCTGGGCCAGCGGGTGCTGGGGCTGGTGCCGTTTCTGCTTGGCCTGCTGCTGCTGTTAAAATCGTCGCCGCGCCTGGGGCGGTTTGGCAATCTGGCGATTGCCTTCCTCGTCGGCGTGGGAACAGCGGTGGCGCTGGTCGGCGCGATCACCGGCACGCTGCTGCCGCTGGCCGCCGCGACCGGCAGCAGCGTCCGGCTGGATGTCCTAAATGGGTTTCTGATTTTCCTGGGTGTCAGCAGCACGCTCATCTATTTTCAATATCTGGCGCGGCGCCGGCCTGACGGCGAAACCCGGCGCGGGCTGGCGGCGCGGGTGATCGGCACGGTTGGGCAGGGGTTCGTCGTCATCACGCTGGGCGCGCTGTACGCGGGCGCGATTTTGACCAGCCTGACGATTTTCAGCGAGCGTGTGGGCTTCATCCTGGCGCGGATTACGGGAGGCTAACGTGGCGGATCAGCGTTCCGGCTCCATTCTGGCGGTTGACTTTGGCAACGTCAACACCCGCGCCGTCCTGATTGATCTGGTCGAAGGGGTGTACCGGCTGATCGCCCGCGCCGAAACCCGCACAACCAACGAGTTCCCGGCGGGCGATGTGCGGGTCGGGCTGCGCCGCGCGGTCACGCGGCTGACGGATGTCACCGGGCGCGGCCTGCTGAACCCGGTCGGCGAAATTCTGACACCCGAACACCCCGACCGTTCCGGCGTGGAGATGTTCATCGCCACCACCAGCACCGGGCGACCGCTGCGCACGGCGGTCGTCGGCCTCGTGCCGGAGGTCAGCGTCGCCAGCAGTCGCCGCGCGGCTGCCGGAACCTACGTCCACATCGTCGAAACCATCAGCCTGGCGGACGAACGCAGCGAGGAAGACCAGTTGAACGCGCTGCTTGCCAGCCGCCCGGACCTGATTTTCATCGCCGGCGGCACCGAGGGCGGCGCGCGCGAACCTGTCCTGAAACTGGCGCGGCTGGCGGCGCTGGCTGTCACGCTGGTGCAGCGCGGCCACAAGCCGTCCATTTTATACGCGGGCAACAGCGCCCTTATTCCCCAGATTAACCGGATTTTTAAGGGGCTGACGACGGTGTTCACCGCGCCGAACGTGCGTCCCTCGCTGGATGATGAGGATTTAGAGAGCGCGCAGCTGCAACTGGCACGTGCGTTTGATGAACGGCAGGCGCAGCGCGGCGGCGGTTTTGATGCCGTCGGCACGATGACCACGCTGAACGCCGTGATGCCAACCGCGCAGAGTTATGATCTGATTGTGGACTACCTGGGCAAAACGCTCGGCGGTGGGGTGCTGGCGGTTGACGTTGGCAGCGCCGTCAGCACACTGTCGGCCTCACTGAACGGCACGGCGGTGACGGCGATTCGCACCGACATCGGCCTGGGACACAGCGCCGAAAGCCTGCTGGCGCTGGTGGGTGATCAGGCTATCGAACGGTGGCTGCCTTTTACGCCGAAACCGAACGAGACCCGCCATTACACGCTGAATAAAACCCTGCGCCCGGCCACTGTGCCGGAGACGCTTAAAGGGCTGTACCAGGAACACGCGCTGCTGCGCGCCGGCGTACAGGCTCTATTAGATGCGGCGCGCCCCACCTGGCCGGTGGGTAAAACCGGCGTCATGCCGCCGCTGGAATTAATCATCGGCGCGGGGGCGGCGCTGACGCGCACCGGCCATCCCGGTTTCAACGCCCTGCTGCTACTGGATGTGATCCAGCCGACCGGCGTGACCCGCCTGCAAGCTGACCCGCATGGGCTGATCGCCGCGCTGGGGGCGCTGGCAACCCTGAACCCGGAAGCTGTCGTGCAGGTGCTGGACGGCCTGAGTCTGGAACAACTGGGAACGGCCATCAGCGTGTCCGGCCAGCCGGCGGCGGGAAAACCGGCGTTGAAAGTGAAGATCATCACCGATGCCGGCGATACGCTGCGGCAGGAAGTCGAGGGCGGCCATCTGTGGGTTTACCCGTTGAGCGCGGGCAGCACCGCCCGCGTCGAGGTGAGCGCCGGGCGCGGCCTGACGATTGGCGGCAGATCCCGCCTGCGCTTCACCGCTGAAGGCGGCAGCGCGGGTCTGATTTTCGACGCGCGCGGGCGTCCGCTGGCACTGGCGGCGGCCACCGAAGGCCGCGCCGCGCAGATGCCGCTGTGGGTATCGGAAGTGACTGGCGACCCGCTGCGCGTGATTGAGGAGTCCGGCGTGGGTGAAGATGTCGCCGCGCCTGAACCGGTTGAAGTACAATCGGATAGCCGCCCCCGCCGCCCCGCCAGAACCGAAAAACCGGCCAAAGACAGCCGGTCATCCGTGCGCGGGCGTTTCGGGCGGCGCAGCGCCGCGCCAGCGGCAGATACAACCGAGGACGATACGATGAGCGACTTTAACAGGCTGCGCGGGTAAACAGCGATGTTCTTCTATCCTGACCAACGCCATATGCTGGAACTGACGACCGTGCGCCGCGAACGTGTGCTGCCCGAAGAAGCCCTCGGCGGGGTGGATGTCGGCATCGGCGCATCGGTAACGCTGCGTGAAGTCGTGGCGAGCGGCAGTGTGCCGTCGCGCTATGTGATTGTGGAAGCCGCCGACTTTTTTGGCATCAGGCAGGCTGAGGCGCTGGAAGACATCCTGCAAGTTGAAGCCGGCAGCGTGGTGGATCGCGGCTCGCCGCTGGCCGTCCGTAAGAATAAACGCCTGCTGTCGCCGGTGGCCGGCGTGGTGGCCTATACCGGCGAAGGGCGCATCATCATTCAGGAAGAGCCGCAGGAAGTCACGCTGGAAGCCGGGCTGGAAGGTCAGGTCGTCAGCCTGGTGCAGGACAATCGCGGGGTGGTGATTGAAGCCTCCGGGGCGCTGCTGCAAGGGGTGTGGGGCAACCAGCGCCGTGTGATTGGGGTGCTGCGGCTGGAACCGGAAGACGGTCTGGAGACCATCGCCGGCGATGAAATCAACGTCGAATACCGGGGCGCGATTGTCATCACCCGCCGCCCCTTAAAAGAAACCAGCCTGCTGATTATGGCCGATCAAAGCCTGGCGGGGGTGATTGCCCCCAGCATGGAGGCCGATCTGATCGAACGCGCGCTGCAAGCCGAAGGGGCGATTATGCTCACCGAAGGTTTTGGCACGATGCGTATGAGCCACGCCATCTGGAGTACGCTCGCCAATTTTACAGGCCGCCAGGGTACGCTGGACGCGGTTTTGCCCAATCGGTGGGAAGCGCGGCGGCCAGAGGTTATGATTAATGTGGGACGGAGCGGCGGGCGCGCCGCCCATCCCAATCCCGATCTGACCCTTCAGGTCGGCACGCAGGTTCGCCTGACACGCCCGCCCAACGCCGGGCAGGTGGGTAAGGTGATCCATTTGCCAAAACCACCCTACCTGTTAGACAATGGACTGCGGGTGCGGTGCGCGCAAATCGAACTGGTAACTGGCGAGCGTGTGATGGTGCCGCTGGTAAACCTGGAAGTCTTTGGTCGGTAACGGCGCAACCTCGAACCAGAGGAGAAAATAATCATGGGTTTTAACAGACGCGACCTGCAAGACAATGATGACGACGATTTCAACTTCGACGACTTCGACAGCGAGGCCGGGGACGCGAAAGACGATTTTTCGTTTGATGACGAACCCGCCGATGTTGGTCTGGACGATGACGCCGGCTTTGGCTTCGAAGATGAAGACATGCCGCCCATCGAAGAAGAAGAAGTCAGCGAAGGTCAGGGCATCAACCGCACGTTTATCATCATCGCGGCGCTGATGATCGGTGTGTTTGTCATCGGCCTGATCGTGCTGCTGGTCATCGTGTCGCAGCCGAGACCGCCCACACCAAACGAACTGACGGCCACCTACATCGTGGAGCAGAATGCCACCACGCAGGCGCTGCTGGTTGCCACGCAGACCGCCGCCGTCGAAATTGCGAACGCGACCGGGACTGCCGCTGTGCTGATCGCCCAGGCCGAGACCGCCACCGCGCAGGTGCCGCCAACCGACACGCCGATGCCGACCGATACGCCCACCCCGACGCTTGACCCGACACAGTTAGCCGAGGAAGCGTTCATCACCCAGACGGCGGTGGCGCAGGCCATGTTCGAAGCGCAGATGACGCAGACGGCGGAATTTCTGCTGACTCCGCCCACGCAGGGCGCGCTGCCTATCGGCGCGATTGAACAGACGGCGACCGCGCTGGCGATTCTCATCCCGCTGCCGACAGCCGGCCAGGGCGGCGGCGAAATCCCCACGCAGGAAGGGCTGCCCACATCGGGGGTGCTGGTCACACCCGGTTTCGTGGCGACGGCGCTGCCGGATACCGGCTTCTTTGATGATCTCGCGGCGGGCGGAACCAATGTTGGCACGTTCGCACTGATGGCGCTGGGGCTGCTGGCGGTGGTGGTGATCTCGCGCCGCCTGCGCGCCACCAACAACCGGTAACGAAGCGACGACCGATAACAACAGGGCGGCCTCCACTGTGCCGCCCTGCTGACCGCATGTCGTGTGAGGCATAGGCTGATGCCTCTTTTTTGTTAGAAACCCCTTGAATACCGCATCTGGCGTTGAGTAACCAACGCCGCCAGTTTATTCCATCTGCCGCCCATCCAGTTCCAGCCGCAGAAACTGCACCACCTCCTGCCCCGCCCCCAGGTTCAGCATGACCGTGTGGCTGTCCTCGAAACCCAACCGGCGGTACAGCGCCGCCGCGCGCGGGTTGGTCGCCGCCGCGCCGATTTCGACCGCCGGGGCGCGCAGGCGCACCGCTTCCCGCGTCAGGTGTTGGATCAGGGCCGTACCCCACCCCTGGCTGCGATAGGCGTCAGCGATGACTAAATCGCTGATTTCGGCACAGGTCGGCCACAGCGCCACCTGCCCGTATCCCTGCACCTCATCCTGTCCATCCAGCACCACCAGTCCCAGGCCGCGTCCATCGGCGGCGCTGCGGGTCGCCCGCAGCAGCAGGTTGTAGACCGTCGCAAAGGGGCGATACGGCCAGCAGCGCGCGGCCAGGGGTTCGGCGTCGGTCAGCCGTGCCGGGCGCACACGAATCGCCACCGTAGGAGATTGCAGGGCAAGTGGTTTCATAGCCCGATACTATAGCCCGAAACGCGGCAAAGCTCTAATTACAAACAGATCAATTCCGTCGGATGTTTTTCCGTAGGGGCGCACCGCCGTGTGCCCCTACAGCAACCCGTCCTTCTCATCGGGTTGGGGTACTCGTAAGTCGTTGGCTCTAGCCGCCGGCGGGCGGGCGCGGCATAATCAGCGCCAGGGGGTACCGGCTCATGGATCAAACCGCGCTCATCATCAACCGTGTTCTGCCAATTTTTCTGCTGCTCGGCCTCGGTTTCTGGCTGCGGCGCAGCCAGTTTATCGCCGACAGCACCGTTGAAGACTTACGTAAGCTCGTCGTGAATCTGGCGATGCCGTCGGTGCTGTTCCTGTCGTTTCTGACGATTGAACTGCAACCGGCCTATCTGGTCGTCTTTGTGCTGATTTTCGCGCTGTGTGTCGGGCTGTTCGCGCTCGGTTCCGCGCTGCGCCGGCGGGCGGGCGCGCAGCACCCGTACTTCCCGTTCCTGATGACCGGCTTCGAGTATGGAATGCTCGGCGTGAGTCTGTTCGGCGGCGCGTATGGGCTGGACAAAATCGGTTACATCGCCGTCGTTGATCTGGGACACGAACTGTTTATCTGGTTTGTATTCCTGGCCCTGCTGCTGATGCGGCGCGATGGCCTGCGCCAGCCGTCGGCGCTGGTGGGCGCGTTTGTCCGGTCGCCGGTCATCATCGCGGTGGTGTCGGGCATCGTGCTGAATCTGCTGGGCGGGCGGGCGTTTTTGTACGATACCGCCGTGCTGGGCGGCGTGGTCGGCACGCTGCAATTCCTGAGCGCGCTGACGATCCCCCTGATTCTGATGATCGTCGGTTATGGCATCAAATTCGACCGGGACGCCGTGCGCGAAGCCGGGCTGGTCATCGGCCTGCGGCTGGCGCTGCTGATTCCGCTGGCGCTGATCATCAATGCCGTTGTGATACGCGGCCTGCTGAAGCTGGAAGCCCCGTTCGAGATTGCATTGTTCACGCTGTTTATCCTGCCGCCGCCGTTCATCATCCCCCTGTACATGCCGCCGGGAATGCCCGACGAACGGCGCTACGTCAACAATGTGCTGATGCTGTACACGGTAGCGACCATTATCATCTTCGCCATCTACTTCGTGCTGAACCCCACGCTGTAATGGCAGGACATTTCTGCCGTATCAGGTCAGGGCAGCCGCTACATCCTTTGACTGAGGCTGCCCTTACCTCGAAAGCCCGACGCCAAATTCCACCCTTCGCGGGGCGATGAAAAGCCGCCTTACCCGCTATCCTGTGAACGGATTAGTATGGCAAGGGGGTCTTATGAAGCGTGTATTGAAATGGATTGGGGTTGGAGCGGGTGTGATCGTCGTGCTGCTGATCGCCGTCGTCGCGGCAGTGATGGCCGCCAGCGAGCAGCGGTTCAACGCAGTTCACACCGTCGTGGTGGATTCGATCACGATCCCCACCGATGAAGCCTCGATTGCCGAAGGCCAACGCCTGACGACCGTATTTAGCTGTATTGACTGTCACGGCGTGGATTTCTCCGGCGGTATCGTGCTGGATGACCCGATGATTGGACGGGTTGCCGCGCCGAACCTTACGCCGGGTGGGTCAGGCGCGACCTTCACCGATGAGGACTGGGTGCGCGCCATTCGCTACGGCCTCGGGCCGGATGGCCGGTCGCTGGTGGTTATGCCCTCCAACGAATTTTACCAGATCAGCGATAACGACCTGGGTGAGATGATCGCTTATCTCAAGAGCCTGCCGGCGATTGAAGACACGATTGATCGTACCAGGTCGGCGGGGCTGCTGATCCGCGCGCTGTATCTGGCCGGGCAGGTGCCGCTGCTGCCGGTGGACAAAATTGATCTGACCGCGCCGCACCCGGAAGCGCCCGAACCGGGCATCACGGTGGAATACGGCCAGTATTTCGGCA
>JARKOK010000510.1 GCA_029975765.1 Aggregatilineales bacterium | reverse complement strand
CGGCAGCGCAACCTGCTGCTGCAAACCGCCGACCGGCTGGCGGAACTCGATCTGTATACCAGCGTGGTGCAGGAGTTAGCCGACGCGCTGCACGGCGCGGCGCTGGCCTCGCCCGCGCTGCTGGCGCTGCGAGAACATCTGGCGGCGCTGCTGGCGGACGAGCAGTTTCAAACCCTGCGGCGCGATCTGCCGGAACTGCGCGCCCCGCTCGAAAATATCCGCAGCATCACGATTGGCATCAATCTGGACGCGCAGCTTGTGCCGGCGTCGGCGGTGCTGCTGGCCGTCAACGAGACGCAGATGGGCGAACCGGCCTCGCTGCTCGACCGGCTGATCGGCGGTCGCACGCCGAACATAGACGAAAGCGGCATCGCGCCGCTGCACACCGTCCCTTCCAACCCGGACGAGCGCCCGCTCTCGCCGCTGTTTCAGGATTTGGACCGGCTGCTGGTGCAGGTGGCGCAGCCGGTCGCCCGCGCGCTGACACGCTACGTCAAAACGGGCAGCGGGTGGCTGGCGAATCTGGAATATGAACTGGCGTTTTTCGGCGCGGCGGCCCGCCTGCGCGAACGGTTCGCCGCGCTGGGTGTGCCGGTCTGCCAGCCGGACATCGCGCCGCCGGAAGCCCGCGAAACAGTCATCAGCGGGCTGGCAAATACGCTGCTGGCGCTGCGCGGGAACGCGCCCATCCTGAGTGATGCCAGGCTGGACGCGGCGGGACGCATCGCCATCCTGACCGGGCCAAACAGCGGCGGTAAAACGACGTATCTGCGCAGCGTGGGGCTGGCGCAGGTGTTGTTTCAGGCCGGGCTGTTTGTGCCCGCGCGGCACGCCTGCCTGAGTCCGGCAGACGCGATTTATACCCATTTCCCGGCGCTGGAAACCCGCCAGCAGGGGCGGCTGGCGGAAGAGGCCGTCCGCCTGCGGGACATTTTCCAGCGCGCGACCGACCGCAGTTTCGTGCTGTTCAACGAAACGTTCTCCAGCACCGCGTCGAGTGAGGCGCTGTATCTGGCGCAGGATGTGTTATGCGGGCTGCGGGTGATCGGCGCGCGGGCGATCTTCGCCACGCACCTGTCGGAACTGGCCGAGCGCATCCCCGACATGGAAACGGCGGTGGAAGGGGACAGCGGTTTCATCAGTCTGGTCGCCGGGGTGCGGCTGACCGACGACGGGCAGGCCGTCCCGACGTTCGAAATCGCGCCGGGGCAGCCGTTAGGCCGCAGCTACGCGCAGGACATCGCGCGGCGGCACGGCATCAGCCTGGCGCAGATTTTGCAGGCACGGCGGGGCTGAAGTTATGCGCTGCTGACAGAATACGGCGCATCACCCGGCTGAAACGTATCCCGTTCCTGGCGGTACAGCACCAGTTCGGCATTGTTGTAATACTGGTTCGTCAGGCCGATGTGCCGCATCCCGATCTTCTGCATCACGCGCTGCGAGGCGACGTTGGCGGGTACGGCCAGCGCCAGAATATACGGCAGATTCGCGGTCTCGAAGCCGAAGCGCAGGCTGGCATGGGCGGCTTCCGGCGCGTAACCCTGCCCCCAGTAAGCCTGACCGAAGGCATACGCGACTTCCACTTCCGCCGCGTCGGTGAAGCAAAACAGCCCGCAGTGGCCGATGAACTGGCGGCTGTCCTTCAGTTCGACCGTCCACACGCTGAAGCCGTGTTCGACCTGATGCTGCGCGAACAGGTCAATCACCGCCTGCGTCCGTTCGATGGGGCGCGGCACACCGCCGGGCAGATACCGCATTACCAGCGGGTCGCCGTATACCTGCGTCTGATAATCGTCGAGGTCAGCCGGGCGCGGGAGACGCAGCCGCAGACGGGCGGTTTCGATGCTAAAAGTTGGAGTCATACGTTACGTTTTTTGCCTTTTGCCAGCAGTGGCTTTTCTGTCACGAGATCATAACCCAGAGATTCACTGACTTCCAGTGCTTGCTTGCCGATCATTTTAGCAACTTCCCAAACGATTTCCATCGCAATAGTCATCGGAACGGTTTCAGCTCGACCGAGTTTTTCGGTAGACACTTCCTCAGCAATACGGGTGTAAATCAGGGCATACTTGCCAAAATGGTCACGAGGATTCGCCTTTTTATCAATCTTCAATTCACCGCGTAGTTGTGCCGTTGTTCTTTCCCATAAGCCTTTGTAGAGCATTTCGGTTGCTTCCATATAGATCGTTGGCGGCGCATGGATCACAGCTTCTTTCAGGGCGGCGACAAACTCCTTACGAGTCACAATCCCTTGAACGCGCGCCTCAATCCAACTTTCCGATTTTCCCTGCAAGCGATATTGCTCGATGGTACGATCAAACGAACGGAATAATCCCAATTCCGGGTCTTCCATTTCTTCCAGGCGTTCTGTACCAATACGTGCCAGCCACATTTTCAAAGGTTCAGCTTTTGGGGAAGGAATAGATTGAATCAGCCGCAAGACCTGTTCTGTATTCATTACATCAGTTAGATACCGTTTACCATCGGCGGCTACCAATTTCAGTTGCTTACATTTTGTAAGCGACTCATTGCCTTCACGCTTGAGACGATTTTTTAACACATGGTAATAATTCCGAGCACCTTTTAAATCCTCGTCTAAAAGTACAGATACAATATCAATCACGCAGTAATACCATTCATCCTCATACCATTCCTTACGAATGCGGCTCCCATCTATCTGACCTGTTGGAATGAGATCGCTCATACACCCTCACAGATAACTTAAAAATGCAGATAGCTTGGATTATAAGCTATCTGAAAAGTTTATACCATTTCAATGTATGTTACACTTATGGATTTCAAGGAAAAATCAGGTCAAACCACTGATTCACGCCCCGTGTTTAGGATTTAAGGGAATGCACCATCTGCCGACGTTTTACCGGCTGGTCATCACACAGGGGCTGTCGCTCATCGGCAGCCGCATGAGCAGCATCGCGATTGGCCTGCGCGTCTTTACCGAAACGGGGGATGCCGCGCCGCTGCTGCTGACGGCTTTCTTTAACGAACTGCCGGCCATGCTGGGCAGCAGCGCCGCCGGGGTGCTGGTGGATCGCTGGGATCGCCGCAGCGTGATGATTCTGGCGGACGCGGGGCAGGCCGCCGGCAGTCTGCTGCTGCTGATCAGCTTCCTGTCCGGCGCGTTTCAGGTGTGGCACCTGTACGCCGTTGCGGTGCTGACCGGCACGTTTGCCATGTTCCAGGGGCCGGCCAAAGACGCGACGATCACGCTGCTGATCCCCGACCAGCACCGCGACCGCGCCAACGCGGTACAGGCGATGCTGTTCCCACTGGCGGGGGTGATCGCCCCGGCGCTGACCGGGCTGCTGTACGGTGTGATCGGCATCGGCGGCATTATCGCCGTTGATCTGCTGACCTTCGTGATCGCCGTCATGGTCGTGGCGCGGCTGCGCCTGCCGCGTCCGAAACCATCCGACGAAGCGCGGGTGTTAAGCGGCACGTTCTGGCGCGAACTGGCGGGCGGCTGGCGGTATCTGTCGCAGCGGCGCGGCCTGCGCGTGCTGGTGGTGTACTTCACGCTGCTGAATTTTCTGCTCAATGGCCCGCTGGAACTGTCCATCCCCTACCTGATGACGATCACCGACAGCGAAACGATCACCGGGCTGGTGCTGGCGGCCAACAGCCTGGGCGGTTTCATCGGCGCGGGGGCGCTGGCGGTCTGGGGTGCGCGGCACGGACGGCGGCCACGTATCCATACGATCATGCCCGCGCTGCTGGTCGTGGGCGTGATGTTCCTCATTCACGGCACGACGCGCTCGCCGCTGGTGCTGGCGCTTTCGATCTTTGGGTTAATCGCCGCGCTTCAGGTGTGGGCGCTGTATACCTCCATTTTGCAGGTGAAAACGCCGCCCGATATGCAGGGGCGGATTTTCGCGGTGGTCAGCCAGTTGGGGTATCTGGGGGCGACGGCCTCATTTCTGCTGGTCGGGCCGCTGGTGGATAACGTGCTGGAACCGGCGGTGGGGTCGCCGGCGTGGCAGGCGGTCGCGCCGCTGGTCGGCAGCGAACCGGGCGCGGGCATGGGGCTGGTGCTGGTGGCAACCGGTGGTATCATCGTGGCGCTGACGCTGGCGGTATATGCCTGGCCGAGCGTGCGCCGGGTGGAAACACATCTGCCGAGTTATGAAGCGGCGGATTGAGATAAAATCACGCTGTCTGTGTAACGTCTGGAGGGGCGGGGTCTGAAACCCGCCCCTATGCCATGTCGAATGAAGCCCTATCATGATCCGTGTCCTCATGCTCTCGAAAGCCTGTATCGTCGGCATTTACCAGCGCAAGCTGGAGGATATCGCGCGGCTGGGGGTTGATCTGCTGGCGCTGGTGCCGCCGTCGTGGAAGGATGAACGCGGCGAAACGCGGCTGGAGCGCGTTTATACCGACGGCTACCGGCTGGAGGTGCTGCCGCTGCGCCTGAACGGGAATTTTCACCTGCATCATTATGTAGGATTAGGCGAACAGATTCGCCGCTTTCGCCCGCACATCGTCCACATTGACGAAGAACCCTATAATCTGGCAACGTGGCAGGCGCTGTATCTCGCCCGCCGCGCCGGGGCAAAATCGCTGTTTTTTAGCTGGCAGAATATCGAGCGCAACTATCCGCCGCCGTTCAACTGGGGCGAACGCTGGACGCTGCGGAACGTGGATTATGCCATCATGGGCACGGAGAGCGCCGCCGCCGTGTGGCGCGCCAAAGGCTATACCGGACGGCTGGCGGTCATCCCGCAGTTTGGGGTGGATACAGGGCTGTTCCACAGTGGTCACCAGTCGCCAGTTACCAGTCACCAGACAGACAACAGTCAACAGCCGAAAGCACACAACAAGGCTTCAGCCGCAGGTTCTGATCTGGAATCTGACAACCGGCAACTGGCGACCGAACTCGGAACTCGGAACTCGGAACGGTTCACCGTTGGTTACATCGGGCGGCTGGTGCCGGAAAAGGGTATGCCGCTGCTGCTGGAGGCGGCGGCGCGGCTGCCGAATGTGCAGGTACGGCTGATCGGCGGCGGGCCGGAACGCGCGGCGCTGCTGGCGCAGGCCGAACGGCTGGGTCTCAGCGGGCGGGTGACGGTGATTGACCAACTGCCATCGGTCGAGATGCCGGCGCAGTACCACGCGCTGGACGCGCTGGTGCTGCCCTCGCTGACGCGGCCTAACTGGAAAGAGCAGTTCGGGCGGGTGCTGGTGGAGGCGATGGCCTCCGGCGTGCCGGTGGTGGGGTCGGACAGCGGCGCGATCCCTGATGTGATCGGCGGCGCGGGGCTGGTCTTCCCCGAAGGGGATGCCGACGCGCTGACGGCGTGCCTGCGCCGTCTGCAAAACGATGCCACCCTGCGCGCTGATCTGGCGCAGCAGGGGCGCGAGCGGGTGCTGGCGCACTTCACGCAGGCGCAGGTCGCGGCGGCCACAGTAGCCGTGTACCGGGAGATGCTAGAATGAATGAGTCAGACGCAAATTTTAGTTTCGATATTCGAACGCCTGCGGATCTTCTAAAGAAACTGCATGAGGAATATCAGGAATTCTTGAATAATCCAGTATCGTCACGTCATGCAGTCAATTGCGCGGTGACTGCCTGGCATCTGATAGAGTGGGTATGGGCAAGTCATAAGCAAAAAATGATGACCCTTAGCCAATCTATTAAGAAAGAGGCCGATTTTAAACAATATATCAGCTTACGTTGCCCCGAAATCGAAACTATGCAGGCGATAGCGAACGGAACAAAACATTTCAAAGTAGATAAGCGGTCAGGTGGTTCTAATGTGAAGGCTGCCAGAATTCATCGAGGTGGGTTTAGTCAGGAATTTAGTAGAGAGTTTGACATTAGCCTGCTCGAAATCGAACTGGCAGACGGCTCAACACTGGTATTCGATGATACGATTAAAACCGTCGTGGAATTCTGGGATTCCTTTTTCCAAACCCATCTGCTCTAACGTTCGTTATGGGGCATATAACGCTGTTAGCCCTCACCCTACATCCCTCTCCCTCAGGGAGAGGGACTTCAGACCCGTCGTGAAAAGTGTTTCACCCCTTCTTTCTGACGCGAAGCGAAAGGACAGCAGCAAAATGCGCCAATCCCTCCAACGGCAAACGGTCAGCTTACGCAGGTGTTGAGGTGATAGTCCACGCCCCGGATGTGCTGGATGAACCACTTTTGCAGTTCCCAGAACGTCTGCGCAACGACCTGAAAATCCACATCGCACGCCTGATACTGCTCGTAAAGCTGGCCGAAACGGGTTAAAAACTGCTGGTGCGCCGTTTTGTTCGCCGCCGCGACCGGGCAGCGGTAGGCTTCCATACATTTTTCTTCGCGTTCAAAGTGCCACTGGGCATAGAACTGAAGGTAGTCCAGCATCTGCCCCGTTTCTACCCGCCCTTTGCCCTGTACCAGCGCCTCGGTGAAGTCATTAAAATGCTGTAACAATTCTCGGTGCTGCACATCAATTTCAGGTACACCGGTCGCCAGCGAGTCATCCCACAGCAGCATATCCGTACCTTTCCGCCAATGTATTCGGAACAGACACCAGGTCAATTTTTTGTTAAACACTACAGTTTTAGCATACGGTAATTTCGCGGCAGCGAGGCGTAAGATTTTGCTGTGTTTGCTTAATACAGACGCGAACGGATTAAGCTGCGTCGCCGGACGTTAAAAAGACCGGCAGCCGGTTTCGGGCGGGAAGTGCCTGAAGGCACTCTCACCCGCCGGGGAACCACCCCATGTCAGGTTCATTAACCGACTAGTACACCGACAAGATTAATCTGATGGGTCGTAGGGGCGGCCCGATGTGGCCGCCCGCCGGGGAGCGCACACAGGCGCTCCCCTACAGCGCCCGTCATTCTCATCAGGTTGAGGTACTAGTCGCACACAAGTGCATCAAAAACAGGCAGAAGCGTAATCTTTATGCTCGTTTTTTAATATTTGCATTATATTATTAAACAATGATCTGGCTTTTTTAGTCTCCAAGGGAAACCCTATGAAACGCAAAGTAAGCGCCCTACTTATTTTGATGGTCGGCGTCAGCCTGGTCGGAATACAGGCAGTTTTTGCGCTGGCGACGGATATCAGCGCGACGATCGCCTGTACAGGCTGGATTAACGGTACAGGAACGGTTGAATGGACACGGGCAAACACCACGACAGGGGTTGAGAACCTGTATTATCTTGCTGTCGATGGCGCAGGCAATGTTATTCTGAATGTCTCGGACAATCGTCCGGTGGGATCAAATGCGGTTCTGTCACCCAGCTATCCCTGGGACTCAGCGCCACAGTTTAACCCCATCACGCTGACTTTAATCAGCCCGGCGGGTAACGGCGAACCCGAACAGCGCCATCTGGTTGCGTTTGGTGATTGCGCAGGGCTTTCGACGTATCGGGCGCCAGCGGGCAGGCCTGACCTGCAAGTGGCCGGTCCGCCCGCAACCAACCTGTACGATGGTCGCATTAACAACAGCCAGACCAAAGATGTCGCCGCGCCGGTGGCGATCTACTGCACCCGTGAAGATACGATTGCCATCTTCAGGATTGACCCGGTGACCAGTAAAGGCACCCGCATTATCAATCACCCGCGCGGTGACGAACCTGCCGCCGAAAACCAACTGCTCGCCAGCGCGGAGGGTGTAAGCCTGTTCCTGCTCAGCACGGGGGAGTATCAGGTAAACGCGCCAAACTTCGAGTTCAACCTGTACAGCATCACCTGGGAAGGCTGTGATCCATCCACGTTGGTACATCTCTCTCCCCAACC
>JARKOK010000076.1 GCA_029975765.1 Aggregatilineales bacterium | reverse complement strand
CTGAATGTGGAGATCGCGCTGCTGGTGGGGCTGGTGATCTGGGTCATTGACGGGGTGCTGCTATGGTTCGCGCTGAAGATTTTCTCCCGCGTGCGGCTGATGGCGCGGGCCTAAGCCCCACCGCCGGATAAAGCTCACTTTGTCCGGCGGGCGCTTTTGGCAGTTCCATTTTTCGCGTTACAATTTAAGCGGTTAAACGCCTAAAGTGGGAAAAGAGGTACAACAACTCATGACCGCCGCACCAACTGCCACCCTGCTGCCGCGCAGCGCCATCGCATCCGAACACACCTGGAATGCCGCGAGTGTCTTTCCGTCCCGGACGGCCTGGGAAGCCGAGTACAGGGAACTGCTGTCCAGCGTCAACCGCGTGGCCGCCTACAAAGGCCGCCTGAGCGAAAGCGCCGCGACGCTGGCCGACTACATCGAACTGTCGGAGGCGCTGTTCCGTCGCGTTGGACACGTGTACTTTTACGCGACGATGGAGCAGTCCTGTGACTCCAGCGACACCCAGGCGGTCGCTATGGCCGGGCAGGCCGGGGCGCTGTTCAGCCAGTACGCGGCGGCGACCGCCTTTGCCGAACCGGAACTGCTGGCACTGGGGCGCGAGGCGCTGGAACGCTGGATAACCGGCGAGCCACGCCTGAAACACCTGGCGCAGTATGTAGACAACCTGTTCCGGCGGCAGGCGCACGTGCGCTCGGCGGAGGTTGAAGAAGTGCTGGGGCTGGCGGGTGATCCGTTCAGCGCGGTAGAGAATACGGCGGAACTGCTGTCCAGCACCGAGATTCCATTCCAGCCGGCAGTCAGCAGCACCGGCGAGTCGCTGCCAGTCGGCCAGGGGACGATCAACAAACTGCTGAACAGCCCGGACCGTGAGACCCGCCGCACCGCCTGGGAACATTACGCCGATGGCTATCTGGCGTTTAAGAACACGCTGGGCAGCAATCTGACTGCCGCCATTAAACGCGATGTGTTTTATGCGCGGGCGCGGCGGTACGAGTCGTCCCTGGAAGCCGCGTTGTTTGAGCAGAATATTCCGCCTGCCGCGTTCCATAATCTGATAGATACCTTCCGTCAGAATATCCCCACCTGGCATCGTTACTGGGCGGTGCGCCGCCGCGCGCTGGGTGTGGACACGCTGCACCCATATGACATCTGGGCGCCGATCACCCCGCATAATCCGGTGGTGCCGTATACCCAGGCAATCGAGTGGATCTGCGCGGGGATGCAGCCCCTGGGCGCGGAATATGTGGACGTGCTGCGGCGCGGCTGCCTGGAACAGCGGTGGGTGGACATCTACCCGAATCAGGGCAAACGTCAGGGCGCGTTCTCGTTTGGCTGGAAGGGCACGCACCCGTTCATCATGATGAACTACAACGACCGCCTGATGGACATGAGCACGCTGGCACACGAACTCGGCCACTCGATGCACTCCTATCTGACGTGGCAGAACCAGCCGGATGTGTATTCGCACTATTCGCTGTTTGTGGCCGAAGTCGCGTCGAACTTCAATCAGGCGCTGGTGCGCGCTCATCTGATGCAGGCCAACCCCGACCGCGATTTCCAGATCGCGCTGATCGAAGAAGCGATGAGCAACTTCCACCGCTACTTCTTCATCATGCCAACGCTGGCACGCTTCGAACTGGAGATGCACCAGCGCGCCGAACGCGGTGAGCCGCTGACCGCCGAGGTCATGAACGCGCTGATGGCTGACCTGTTCAGCGAAGGTTACGGCAGCGAAATGCACGTTGACCGCGATCGCGTGGGCATCACCTGGGCGACCTTCGGCCATCTGTACATGAATTTCTACGTGTTCCAGTACGCGACGGGCATTTCGGCAGCGCACGCGCTGGCCGAAGGGGTGCTGGCCGGCGCGCCGGACGCGGCCAGTAATTACCGGAAATTCCTCAGCGCCGGCAGTTCGTTATACGCGCTGGACGCGCTGAAGCTGGCGGGCGTAGACATGACGACACCGCACGCGGTGGAGAAAACGTTTGAAGTGCTGGCGCGCTACGTGGACAGGCTGGACGAACTGACACGGTAAACCAGTTGCCAGACCACTATTCAGAAGGGCCAGGCCGAGACGTGGCAAGATACCCCGGCCTGCCCCACTTTCTCAATACTCCCCCTCTTGCACGCACCGGATAGTGATGATTCCAAAGCGAAGCCGGGGCCGCGTGGACGACGCCATGAGCACGCCATAGAATCAAACGGGGCGGCCTGGATACGGTCGCCCCGTCTGGGTTGATAAGCGGCGGCATGAGCCTTACTCGCTCAGGTTGGCCGCGAAGTGATCGTAGCGGTGGTGCGTGGGCAGGGAACGAACGGCGTTGTAGGTTCCCAGCACGGCCAGCACCAGCAGGCTGAAAATCTCTCCCACCAGCGCGAACCCCATCAGGCCGGCGGCACCCATCAAACCATAACCGACCGCGCCCATGAAGGCGCTGAACAGCAGCCCCGCCAGCAAAATCCCGGCGATGCCTTCCAGCATGTCGCGCAGGGTGCCCCACTGGCCGAAGGCATAAGCGAATTTCTGTGCCAGCGGCAGCGCCAGCGCCGCGATGAACAAGGCCATGAAGATCAGCCACAGTACCAACATGATGCTTGCCTCCTGAATTGCGGTCGTTACAGGCTTTATTGAACACGAGTTTGCTTCAGGCAGCGTCCGGCACGCGGCGGAATTTGCGCTTCGACCTTCTGCCGACCGCTGATCTCCGCCAAAAGGCGGAGGGTATCGGGCGGTTAGGGGCTATCAGGCAAGCGATGTCTGCATACCCGATCATGCTGGTTGGTACGGGGAAATGATTATCTGAAACCACTCATCCGGTTACGTTTCGCTGTCAAAATCCTGCGCCTCATCCACTTCTGACTCGATACTCTCATCCGAAATATTCAGAATTTGAGTTCCCTGCTCCTTAAAACGCTTATACTCATGGAGATTCCGATAAGGCTGTTCAGCAAAACCGTGTTCTCGCGCCATTGCCTTTGTTTGATAATTCATCCAGTAATCATCAAAAACCTCAACACCCAAATTGGCAAATACACCGCTGCCGTTGAGAAGGCGCTCAAGAAATACTGTTGAACCAATGTTTTTGGTATTCCCGCTGCCGGCACGATCTGACGCAATCCGGTACTTCTCATGTAAGAAAAACCGAAAATCTCTGGCAACCGAGGGGATCGTTTCGAGGCTGTTGATTTCATACACCTGACTTTCGTCAATGCCGCGCACCTGTGTATAAACCACCCCCAGCACATAATGTTTTGTATAACGATTATAGGGAAAAGTACTGATCGTCGCGCTGTCTCGCGCGCGGAAGTAACCGCCGAATGTACCCAGAGTCATGCCGCTAACTTTTGCGCGACCCTCTCGATCTATGCCCTTTCGATACGTTGTTTTGATGTCCAGGGCATAACAGGTTCCACTGGCAGCAATGAGGCTGATATCAGGATACTGGTTCTGCTGGCGCGCCAGTACCAACCGATAGTCATGCTCATGAGCGAACTGTGTTATCACCGGCAACAGCAGCAGCTCAAGCACTTTGGACAAAACTTTCGAATCCAGGGTTATCGTGTAAATACGCCGATAAATATCAATGAATCCCTTGACCGTCCAATCCCCGGTTTCGGTAGATACTCTTTGCTGCAATTGATCAAAATAGGTGAATAATATCTGCTGAAACGGGTCGTTTACGCTCATGATATCCGTTTAGGTTGCGACCAGTAACAACTCTTTGGAGTCTCGTAAAGCAAGCGCATATTTCTGCGTTTTCTCAGCTTCACGCACCTGTCGCTTGTATCGCTTGATGAGGGAAATAAGGTCTGCCTTGCATGGAATACCATCATCTCGATACGAAACGACGAGCACACTATCCTTATGCCGGGCAATAACGGCCTCGAAAACTTCGAGGATTTTTTCGGGTTGTGTCCAGTCGGAGGCGGCAGATAACAAACGTTTATGCTTGGAACGCCGGTCTATACGATCAGGCCACTGTTGGTAATGGGTTAATCCTTCAAGAAAATGATAAAAACCCAGATAGTCAACTCCAACACCTTTTTGATTTAAATAGGGGGGATCAATATAAACCAGATCAGCCCCGGTTGGCGTTTCGAGCGCATCCAGATTCAAAGCCAGATTGTCACGTTGATTGTCAAAAACCGCTGCGTTGGCTTCGGCTGCGAAGGCCCGCCAGTGGGTTTCAAACGGTGTATCCCAGGTCACTTTGTTACCAAACGAACGACTCACCTCCGCTAACCGCATATAAAGATTAGCGCGATGAAACAGGTTATATGGACGCTTTACAATACAGGCCTGGTACAATGCAAAGCGGGCGAGCGCCTGTTTCAGCGGATGGGTAAGCAGATAATCAATGTTATATACGGCCCGATCAAGCCACGCATTTTCCTCATCAGTAAAATAAATACCAGCGAAAGTCTGTTGGATAAACCGGGGATAAACAAGGTTGGGATGCGCCCGGCACACTAAGTCCAGGTCATCGGCAGTGAGGCAGGTGTCTTTATTCTGAATCAGTGCCAGACCGATATTCCAGTTGAAAGCCAGATTATCGTTATAAATGACCCGCTTGCCTGCCGTTTTAAACAAATGACTAACGGCTCCCGTACCGCCAAAAACATCTAAAACGGTATCGAAAGCCAGATGTTCAACATTCGCCCAAATCCATTCCGTCAGTTTACGTTTACTACCCTGATAGCGGGTTGAAGGAAAAGGTACGGTATAAGGGCGAAACTGCTCTACGGGAAAAAGCGGTCGTTGGATCAAAACGCATCACGTCATAACAGCTTACACGCTATGCTGAGTATATACCGGTAAAAGATCGAAGCGCAATGCTGACTACCCGTCTAAATCCACCTCGCACCGGCGCGCGGCGGCCTCGCAGGTGCCGACCACGCTGCCGTCGAGCAGCACCTCAAAGCTGCCTTCCAGCCAGAAGAACTGCGCGCGTGTGAGATGGCTGCGCGCCGCGCGGCGCACGTCGCAGGCCGCCGGTTTGCGCGGCGGGGTGCTTTCGGCAAACGACCACGCCTGCACACAGTCGCCCGGTGGGAAAGCGTACAACTGAAAGTTGGCGCTGGCGCCGGGTGCGTCCAGCCACCAGGTCATCGGCAGGCGCACCGCCCCGCTGGACAGTTCCAGCCCGTACAGGTCAAGCGGTCGCCGCGCGTTATTGATGATCGTCAGCGAGCGGTCGACGTACACCCGCACGATTTCAGGCCGGGGGGGGGCGGGCGTGGCGGTCGGCGCGGCGGTGGCGGCAGGCAGCAGCGCCAGCACCGGGTCAGGCGGCGGCACGTAACCCGGCAGCACCACCACATCCTGCGCCAGATCAACCTCACTGAGCGCCTCGGTGCTGCCGTCGGTATACAGCACGTACAGCTTATCGCCGGCGTCATCCGGCAAATCCAGCGTGGCCTGCCAGGGAATCCAGCCCGCGCTTAACGGTCGTCCGGCGCCGTCGAACAGCCGTACCTGATCGGCGGTGTGCAGCCAGGGCTGCTGCTGCGCGGCATAACCGGACAGTTCGTTGCTGAGGTACAGCCTGTCGTGGTCTGTATCGGCCAGCGCGGGCAGGACATTCGGGCGCGCCCCCAGCACCGCCACGTAGATATATCCCACGCCGCGCCGAAAAGCCGCGATGCCGATCTCCCGGTAGGCCGGGTTGGTCACGGTGCGGCGGTGTGGCGAGGAACTTTTCCAGAAGGTGATCGCGCCGGCGGCGGTGCGCACAGCGGCGATTTCGCCAATCTGAATCTGCTCCGGGCGGCCATAATACGGCCAGTTGAACTGATTGAACAGCGCCCGTTCCTTCACACCCTCGCCGCCGCGCCCTTTGTGAATGTTCGGGCCGTCGGGGATCGTCCGCAGCGTAACCAGATAATTCGCCTGATACAACGCCATCGCTTCCAGCGTATCGTCCAGGCGGAACGGTGTCAGTCCCAGCGACAGCCGCCATTCGTTCAGCAGGCCCAGAATTTCGTACATGGCCGCGCGATCCTGGCGGCTGGTCGTGGGGGTGGATGACTGGCCGGTGACCGCCGTCACACCCGCGCCGAGCAGCAGTACCATCACCAACACGATGAAGCGGCGGTAAACGAGCATAGGCTATCCCCGACAGCACTCAAACCAGCATTACGATCCATGTCATCGGGTTACAGCATAACACCATCTCCAGTTCCGCGCACCCGCTATTTTATGAAAAAATACGAAAGATTTGCTTTCTATTGCTTTGGCTGCCGACTTTGCTAAAGCCCTGAACCTCTGGCGATATATAATGCCGGATGAAAATCGTCCGATGAGCCAGGAGCGCACCATGACCCACCAACCCTACGACTACTCACAGCGTAAAGGTATCCGCCCGATTTCCTGGAACGACTTTCACGGTCTGTGTAAGGCGCTGGCGCTGGCTTCCGCGCCGTTCCAGCCGCAGGTGATTCTGGCGGTCGGGCGCGGCGGCTTTTACCCCGGCACGCTCATCGCGCATCTGCTGCAAGCCGAAATCTACCCGGTGCGTCTGTCACGGCGGGTCAACGACATCGTCACCTATGACACGCCGCGCTGGCTGGTGCACCCGCCCGACATCGTGGCGGGGCAGCGCGTCCTGATCGTGGACGAAATCAGCAGCACCGGTGAAACGCTGCAAATCGTCAAAGCCGAAACCGAACGCCTGGGCGCGGCGGCGGTGCGCTGCGCCGTCCTGTACGCGCACAGTTGGGGCCTGGAAACGCCGGATTATGTCGGCCTGCTGTCGGATGACCTGCTGCTGAATCCCTGGGATCGGGAGATCGTGCGAGGGGGTGAGATTCACTTTCATCCCGAATATGCCAGCGCGCTGGCCGAACAGGGGGTCACACCATCACCAGAACTGCTGATTGTTACGCCCAACTTCACGCCGGCGAAAGCACCCCGTTGACGAACTCGAATAAACGTTCTATCCTGAAACAGTTATGATGAACATGGAAAGGATCGGTGATGGTGCTGTCTGACATCACCCGGCGGCGGCTGTATAACCAGCAGATCAGCCATACCACCCTGACATCGCCGGCGGAAATTGTTGGCTGGCTGGGGGCGATTCAGGGGCAGGAGTACCCCGGCGCAAAGTGGTCAATCGGGCTGCGGCTGCCGGGCTGCACCGATGCAGCGGTGGAGCAGGCCATCACCGGAAAAACGCTGCTGCGAACCTGGCTGATGCGCGGCACACTGCATCTGGCGGCGGCGGCGGATATTCGCTGGCTGCTGGCGCTGCTCGCGCCGCGTATCATCAGCGGCAGCGCCCGCCGCTACCGGGAACTGGAACTGGACGCGGACACCTTCCGGCGCAGCCGCGCGGTCATTGGTCAGACTATCGAACGCGGCCAGCAGCGAACCCGCGCGGAATTGTTCGAACGGCTGGAACAGGCGGGCATTGCCACGCAGGGGCAGCGTGGGGTGCATCTGCTCCAGCACGCTTCGCTGGATGGGCTGATCTGCCAGGGTGTGATGCGCCGCAGCCAGCCGACCTTTATGCTGCTGGATGACGTGCCGCCCGCTCCCACGCTGGCGCGGGATGAGGCGCTGGCGGAACTGGCACGGCGCTACTTCACCAGCCGGGGGCCGGCCACGCTGGCCGATTTTATCGCCTGGTCAGGGCTGACGGCGGCTGACGCGCGGGCGGGGCTGGCAGCAGCGCAAACGCAGTTGGAGCAGGAAACGATAGACGGTCAGACGTACTGGCAGCCGCCGGCCATACCGGCTGAACCGCCGCGCGCGGTGTATCTGCTGCCGGGCTTTGACGAATATATCCTCGGCTACCGTGAGCGCCGCGCCGTACTGGACACCGAATACGCCCCGCGTATCTGTCCCGGCGGCAACGGCGTGTTTTACCCGACCATCGTCAGCGGCGGGCGGGTGGCTGGCACCTGGAAACGCACGCTGAAAAAGAACGCGGTCGAAATTACCTTTGACCCGTTTACCTCGCTCACCCCTGAGGAAAGGCAGGCAGCGGCAGACGCCGCGCAGCCGTTTGGAGATTTTCTCGGCCTGCCGGTTACACTGAAATAATCGTATGACGTTTGTCATCCCAAAAGCCGGACAGGTGTTTCTAGCCTCGCAGTGATATACCCCATAGAGTATACACTATACCCCTATGGGTATATATTTCAGTATCGTTTTGAGGAGAAACGCCGATGCGCTTTCAGGCTTTACGCCAGGGTAGCATACTGCTGGTACTCGTGCTGGCGGCACTGCTGGCGGGCTGTGCCGGTCAGTCCACCACTGCCATCACTGCCGCGCCGTATTCGCTCGCCCCGGCGGGTGCGCTGCCGGATTTCCTGGCTGATGCCGCGCCCCGCGTGCGTGACGCGTACCGCTTCGCTATCGCAAACCCGCACGCCCTGGAAACCGTACCCTGTTACTGCGGGTGCGGCAATATGGGCCATACCAGCAATCTTAGCTGCTATATCCAAACGATTGATGAGGCCGGCAGCATCACGTTTGACAATCATGCCGATGGCTGCGGCATCTGTGTGGACATCACGCAGGATGTGATGCGGTTGATGAACGATGGCCGGTCGCCAAAGGCGATTCGGGACTATATTGATTCGACCTACAGCCCGTTTGGGCCGTCCACCGATACGATCATGCCCCAGGGTTAACAGGAAAGGTATCATGAGCAGCAAACGCAGACCTTCTAAAACAATACCCCCACCGAAACGCCCCGCCTGGGTGCTGCCCGCCGCGCTGGTCGGCCTGGGCGCGGCGATCATCGCGCTGGCGCTGTGGTTGATACAAAGCGGCCAGCAGCCGGCGTACACGCCGGAAGTCGCCGGCCAGCCGAGCGCCGCGATTGACCAGACCTACTTTGACTACGGTGATGTGCGTGTGGATACGCCAGTGGAAACCGTCTTCCGGGTGAAAAATGTGGGCGACCAGCCGCTCTCGATCCTGGGCGAACCACGAGTCGAACTGGTGGAGGGGTGCTGACCGCCCCGCGCGGTCGTCAGTTCGACGACATTACAACCCGGACAGGAAACCGTAGTTCGTGTGCCGTTTACAATGCACGCCGGAATGGAAGGCCAGCACGAGTTCCGCGTTCATGTGCTGACCAACGACCCGGCCAAACCCCAACAGGAAGTGATTATTCGGTCTAACTGGGTATCGTCATGAGTATGTCTGTTAACCGCCCGTTTCGTCTCGTGCTGCTGCTTAATGCGGCGCTGATCCCGGCGCTGCTGCTGGTTTACCAGTTGGCCGTCCGCCCGGCGCTGCACGGCGTCGGCCCGCTGGACGTTCACGCCACGATTGCGGAAAACGGCGGTTTTCAGCCGGGCAGTATTCAGGTGCAGGTCGGGCAAAAGCTGACCCTGCGCTTTAGCTCGACCGATCTGCCGCACGGCATCGCCATCGGCCCCGGCCTGGGCGCAGATTTGGGGCCGGTGATACCGGGCAAAATCAAGGAAGTTACGCTTACGTTTGATCGCCCGGGGCGTTATACCTATTACTGCAATACGTGGTGCAGCCCGAATCACTGGCGGATGCGCGGCGTGATCGAAGTGACTGACCCCGCCAACCCCGTTCCGGTCACCGAAACCGACCCGGTGATTGCGGCGCTGGTGGCCGAAGGGGTGGACATTGACGCGGTTCATAACACGACGGCGGCAGCCCCACACGGCCACGCTGAGGAGATGGCGGTTTCGGCGCAGCGCGGCGCGGCGCTGGTGAATACGCTCATCATCCCGCCGGAACTGCGGGACATAAACTGGCGGCGATCCCACACGCCGGCGCAGGGCGTGGCGCTGCTGGCTGCCCAGAATTCTGCCGCTCAGGAAGCCGATCTACAGGATGTAACAGCCTTTCTGTGGACGGCGGACGCGGCGCCGGAAGCATTGAGCGCGGCGGCGCTGACTTACGCCAAAAACTGCCTCGCCTGTCATGGCGCGACCGGCGGCGGGGATGGCTTCATGGCCGGGCAGACCGCGCAGCTGCCGGTGGCCTTCAGCGATACCCAACATATGTTCACCATGCGCGCCGATGTGCTGTACGCCAAAATCCGGCGCGGCGGTATGGGGACGGATATGCCTAACTGGGGTTTGCTGTTCACGCCGGAAGAAACCTGGGCGCTGGTGGATTACATCTGGTCGCTGGCGCTGAAATAGTCATCAGTTTTCGGTTGTCAGTTTTCAGGTTTCGGTCATCAGATTAAAAACAATGGGCGAAAAACGTATTGGTTATCTGTAGGGACACGACACGCCGTATCCTTTATTTACGGTGACCGCATCCGATGGTAAAACGTTGAGGCGATTTGCGACTCGCCCTGATGAGGATAAACGATCAGGGTCGGTAATGTAGGGGCGAACCGCCAGTTCGCCCCTACCTGTCTGTTATGCCGCACCCCCGCTTAATTTCACGCCGCGTAACAACTGCGCGTTGATGGCGACGACGATGGTGCTGACCGACATCAGCAGCGCGCCAACCGCCGGCGACAGAATGATGCCGACAGGCGCAAGCAGCCCCGCCGCCAGCGGCAGCGCGACGACGTTATAACCGGTTGCCCACAGCAGATTTTGAATCATCTTGCGGTAGGTGGCGCGGCTGAGTTCAAAAATGTTGACCACGTCCAGCGGGTTGCTTTGCACCAGGATGATTCCCGCCGACTCAATCGCCACATCCGTACCGCTGCCGATGGCGATGCCCACATCGGCACGGGTCAGCGCCGGGGCGTCATTCACGCCGTCACCGACCATCGCCACCTTTTTGCCCTGGCGCTGGAGTTCGGCCACCTTCTGC
>JARKOK010000485.1 GCA_029975765.1 Aggregatilineales bacterium | reverse complement strand
TCAGCCGTTCCAGATCAATCGTCCTGAGGGTATCCAGCCAGCCCAGCCGGTTTTCGATTTTAGCAATGACAGTGGGATCATCTTTCCACAGTTTGCCTTCATGCGCCCACAGGCGGGGGTTAGCGCGGTCCGCTTCCAACGTTTTAAGCGCCTGCTGCGCCACGCCAGCATAGCTGCCCAGCGCCAGCTTCTGCTGAATTACACCCGCCAGCAGCACATCGCGTTTGGCGTTCACCTGCGCGATCAACTGCTCGAACGACTCCACAAAGGCCGCCACGCCGTCAAGCTGAAGCTGGCGCGTCACATCATCGAAGTTAATGCCCACTTCCGCCAGCTTGTCCATAATCACATGAGCATCGTCCATGTTTTCCGTCAGGGTCAGCGCCGCCGTGCCGTGTTCCCTGAAGGCTTTGAGGGTCGCGGGTGGCAGCGTGTTCACCGTTTCCGGCCCGATCAGCGTGTCTACGTAGAGCGTGTCGGGGTAGTTGGGGTTCTTCGTGCCGGTCGAGGCCCACAGGGGGCGCTGCACCTGCGCCCCGGCCTCGCGCAGCCGGGCAAACGTTTCCCCCTCGAACAGCGTTTGATAGCTTTTATACGCCAGCTTCGCGTTGGCGATGGCCGCTTTGCCCAGCAGTTCGCGGTTGAGCGCGGCGCGCGCCGGGTCGTGGCCTTCGGCGGCCTGAATATTCTGTTCCAGCAGCTTATCCACCAGCGAGTCAATCCGGCTGACGAAGAAGCTGGCGACTGAGGCAATCCCGCGCACATCCTGGCCGGCGGCCAGCCGCCGTTCCAGGCCGCGTATGTAGGCCCGCGCCACCGCCTCGTAATTTTTCACGGCGAAAATCAGCGTCACGTTGACGTTCACACCCGCCGCAATCGCGTCTTCAATCGCCGGGATGCCGGCTTCGGTCGCCGGGATTTTAATCATCAGGTTGGGGCGGTCTACCAGTTTAAACAGCCGTCTGGCTTCGGACAGGGTTTGCGCCGTGTCGCTGGCGATCAGCGGCGACACTTCCAGGCTGACGTAGCCGTCCTTGCCGTTGGTGCGGTCGTAAATCGGGCGGAACAGGTCGAGCGCGTTCCGAATGTCCTCGACTGCCAGCCCTTCGTAAATCGCGTTCGCGTCGAGGTCAAGCATCAGTTTGATCGCGTCGTCGTAAGCGTCGGACTCGCCGATGGCCTTCTGGAAGATAGACGGATTCGAGGTGACACCGAGGATGCCGGAGTCGTCAATATACTGCTGTATCTCGCCGCCGAGGATGGACTTGCGGTGGATAAAATCCAGCCAGAAACTCTGGCCGTACTGCTGTACTGCTACGGTGGGGTTGGTGGTCATGGGCTGCTCCTCACAGGACAATCCAGGGACTTCGGAAATTGGTTCAAGTATACATCAACTGCCCTGTATCCCTCACCCCCTCGTTTAGGTATTACTGGCCTGCGGCGCTTTCTCACCCTGGTACGCCAGCACGATTTGTTCACGCGGGACCCCCGCCGCGACGAGGGCTTTCCACAGGTTTTTGTCCCATACCGTATCATCATCAATGACCACAACATCACCAATGATGCGCGCCTGAACAATGGTGAAGCTGCGATTGGGTTTTGCTTCAGACAGCACACCAACAACATTGTAATGTCGCCGCCGATCATCTTGAAAGAAAAAGGCTTCGGAGTCGTCAGACCAGCCCGCGTACCATTCCATTTCCCGACTCAGGATGTCCATCAGTTGTTTCGGGGTTAACCGATCCATCGCACAACCACCTCACGCTCAATATCTACTACAATAAGGTTGATTTTGTTTTCGTCAAGCGTTGCCGATACCACCTGATTTGTAAACAGGCGGTGGTAGGCAAGCAACGGAATTGCCAGATAGGGTTTTGCCTTGATCTACTTTAAGGACAAGATGTTGCGGTAAATGAGATACTGTCCAATTGCACGGTATAAATCGTCCCGATAGCTGGCTTCATCGGCAAAACACTTCACTTCAACTACAATGATCTTTTCAACCTTGCCGTTTGTCTGTCGTGCACGTATATCTGGATAAACTTCAAAACCCTCAAACTGAAGGTAATAAGTACAGGTTTCAATCTGCCAGCCCGCTTTTGCGAGGGCTGATACCATCTGGCTGTGGCATGAATCAAAGTTTGGCATTGAACCTCATTTGTGTTAAGAGTGGGGGTGGCGCGAACCCACCGCGCCGCCCTCACTCAGCACTCAGCACTTAAATGAGTTCCTTTGCCGCCTGCACGACCGCTTCCGGCGTGAGGCCGTATTCCTGATAGATGCGCTCGTAGGGCGCGCTGGCGCCGAAACGGTTCACGCCGATCATCACGCCCCGGCTGCTGACATACCGTTCCCAGCCCAGCGTAACACCGGCTTCGATGCCAACACGCGCGGTCACGTCCGGCGGCAGCACGCTGTCGCGGTATTCCTGGCTCTGCGCGTCGAACAGCTCCCACGAGGGCAGCGACACCAGCCGCGCCTTCACGCCCTCGGCCATCAGCCGGTTATAGGCTTCGTGCGCGATATGCAGTTCGCTGCCCGTGCCGATCAGGATGACCTGCGGCGTGCCGTCGCAGTCGGCCAGCACATAGCCGCCCTTTGCCACGCCGGGGCGGATATGGTCGCCGGTCAGCACCGGCAAATCCTGGCGGCTGAACACCAGCACGACCGGATGCGGCAGCGTCATGGCGACGTGCCAGGCGGCGGCAGTTTCGTTCGCGTCCGCCGGGCGCATCACCGTTAAGCCGGGGATCGCGCGCAGCGCCACCAGATGTTCAACCGGCTGGTGCGTCGGGCCGTCTTCACCCAGGCCGATGCTGTCATGTGTAAAGACGTAGATACACTGGGTGCTCATCAGCGCGCCCAGCCGCACCGCGCCGCGCATGTAGTCGCTGAAAGTGAGGAACGTGGCGGAGTATGGTTTGATGATGCCGCCATGCAGCGCGAGGCCGTTCACAATCGCGCCCATGCCGTGTTCGCGCACGCCGAAACGCACGTTGCGCGCGGCAGCCTTACCATTACCCGTGTTGGCCGCGCCCTTGATCAGCGTCTTGGTGCTGCCGGCCAGGTCGGCGTCACCGCCGATCATCGTCGGCAGATGTTTGGCGATGGCGTTCAGCGCGTCACCGGACGCGCTGCGAGTGGCGATGTTTTTACCCGGCGCGAACACCGGCAGATCGGCGTCCCAGCCATCCGGCAGTTGGCCGTTCCAGGCCGCCTCCCACGTCTGGGCCAGATCAGGGAACTCCGCCCGCCATGCCTCGAAGCGGTCAGCCCAGGCGCTTTCCTGCGCCGCGCCGCGTTCGACCGCCTCGCGGAAATGTTCCAGCGCCTCGCCAGGGATATAAAAATCTTCCTGCGGCCAGTTAAACCCCTCTTTCACCAGTCTGATTTCGTCCTTGCCCAGCGGTGACCCGTGCGCCTTGCTGGTGCCCTGTTTGTTCGGGCTGCCGTAGCCGATGATCGTGCGAATGGAAATGATCGTCGGTTGATTGGTAACGGCTTTCGCCTGTTCAATTGCGGCATGGATGGCTTCCACGTCGTTGCCATCGGCCACGTGCAGCGTGTGCCAGCCGTAAGCCTCGAAGCGTTTCAGCACGTCCTCGGTGAAGGTCATGTCCGTATCACCGTCGAGCGTGATTTTATTGTTGTCCCACAGGTAAATGAGTTTGCCCAGACCCCACAACCCGGCCAGCGAGGCGGCCTCGGCGCACACCCCTTCCATCAGATCGCCGTCGGTGACCAGGGCATACGTGTAATGGTCAACAATCGTATGGCCGGGACGGTTGAAATACGACGCGAGGTATGCCTCGGCCAGCGCGAAACCGACCGCGTTGCCCGCGCCCTGACCGAGCGGCCCGGTCGTGGTTTCGACACCGGCGGTATAGCCGTATTCCGGGTGGCCGGGGGTGTGATAGCCCCACTGGCGGAAGTTCTTGATATGCTCCAGCGGGAGATCGTAGCCGGTGAGGTGCAGCAGCCCGTACAGCAGCATCGAACCATGCCCGCCGCTGAGGATGAAGCGGTCACGGTCGGCCCAGCGCGGATTGCGCGGGTTATGGCGCAGGTGGCGCGTCCACAGCGTATAGGCCATCGGCGCAGCGCCCATCGGCAGTCCCGGATGGCCGCTGTCCGCCTTCTGAATCGCATCTATTGCCAGCGTGCGAATCGTATTGATTGCCAGTGTTTGGAGATCGGCGGAAGTCACAGTAATTTCTCCTGTATTAAGCTCAGAGCCATTAGCGGTTGTTGGCCTGTAATTGGCAGGATTTTCTAATCGGGACACGGTGGTACGTGGCCTGACGGTACGCTACCGGCTTTGAAGAAACGACGCTGGGTTGATTATAACATGGGCAAGGGCAACCGTCAGATGATCTGCCGCAAAAGGCAGCCGCGCGCAGGCTAGGCCAGGATGGCTACGGTATTCAGAACCATGCGCCCCAGTGCCGCATCCCCTTCGATGACCGCCAGCCGGGCTGCCGCCGCCACATCAAGGCCTTTGGTGAACAGACGCCAGGCCGTATCCGCATCCAGTGTGACCTGCGCCGTAACTGGCGTGTTGGCGCTCCGGTACAGCGACCAGCGCGCCGCTTCACGGATCAGACTCCAGTGATTACCCGCATCCCCCGGAATGATCACGCGAACGTGCGCCCCCTCATCTGCCGGGGCTGCCTCAAAAGTGCGCGGCAGCGCGCGCATAAATGTTTCCAGCACGGGCGCGAAAAAATACGCATCGGTCAGTCCCGGCTGGCCGACAGTATCCCGGATATGCTGCTGGTGCATCCAGTATTCGGTATATTCGCGGGCGATGCCCATCCAGGCCGGGGCGGGATCGCTGCCTGCCCAACTGACCACTGTCCAGGGTTTAAACGGGTCGAGTGAGCGCAGAAAGTCATACAGCGCCGGGCCGCTTGCCGCCAGCAGTTCGCGCAGGATGAGCGGGCTGAGCCGCCGCAGGGCACGCACCCATACATCGTTACGCTCATTGATGAACGCGATCAGCGTGTTCCAGTCCGACAGATCGAGCTGGACTGGTGGGGCGTAACCATCACGCAGGCGGGACAGGATGCCCAGATCGTCACCGAGCAGGTGCGCCGCCATATCCTTGACCGACCACCCGGCACAGCACACCGTCTGGCGTTCCCAGTCGTCCGGCGTCAGGGCATCGAGCAGGGTTAATAAGGCCGCGCGCAGTTCCGGGAAGCGGTCAATCGTGATAATCGGTTCGAGCGGCTGTAGCGGCATGGTGGTTATATCCTTAGGGGGTGACCGTTACTGTGCCCAGGATGGCGCGAAATACCGGTTCATACTGGTTTATTTCGCCGGGGGCGCTGGTCGCAAAACCGACGGCGAACACCCCGCCGCCCAGATTGGCAACCAGCACCAGTGTTTGACCGCTGGCCGTTTGACCCTGGGTGCGGGCGGCTTCGTAGTCGCCGGCGGTGGTGGCTGTCACCGCGCCAAGCTGTTCGCCGGCAGCGGCGCGCGCGTTAATCAGTTCGGCCAGAACCGTTAGAAATTCCACCGCGCCGGCGCCGGCGGCTATGCCGGGCAGATCACTGGCCCGGCCCAGCAGGATGTTTCCCAGGAAGTGCCCCGGCTGCAACTGGCCGCTGGTGTTGGACAGTACATCCAGGGTGTTTACCAGTAAGATTTGACCGTCGGACTCCTGCGCCAGCCAGCCCGCCGGATAGTTCAGGCGGACCGTCCCATCCACCGATACGAAAACCTGGTCGAGTACCACACCCGCCACACTGACCGGCGGGCGGCTCGTGGCCGGTGCTGTGACGGTGGTTGGCTCAGGCGTTGGGCTGGCGGCAGCCGTCAGCGAGGGGATGAACGTGGGAGTAAACGGCTGCGCGGCGGCAATCGTGGCCTGCGCCTGCGCCAGCAGGGTCGCGGCGGCGCGCGCCTGTTCCAGCGCGGCGGCGCGGTCATCCTCAGCAGCGATGCGAGCGAAGTCGGCCAGATCAACCTGCGCGGTGGCCGTACCCAGGGCGGCGGTGATGCGGCTCAACTCGCTGGCCTGCGCCGTGATGGTGGCTGCGGCCAGCGCGACCGCCGTGCCGGTTTGCGCCTGTAAGGTGGTCTGGGCGGCGGCGGTGGCCTGCGCGGCGGCGGCTGCCGTCTGCTGTTCTGCTAACGCGCTTTCGGCCTCCACTACCAGCGCGACCGCCGTTTCGCGCCCGGCTTCGGCCTCGGTCTGCGCCTGCGCCGCCGCCGTTACCCGCGCGACGGCAGTACCCTGACCGGCCTCCGCCGTCTGCTGCGCCGCGACGGCGGCATCGGCCTGCGCCACGCTGGTGGCCTGCGCGGCCAGCACTTCGGCCTGCGCGGTCTGCGCGTCCCGCGCCAGCGCCGCCGACTCCTGCTGCGCGTTAAACTGTGTCAAAGCCAGCGCCGCCAGCACGACCGCGATAACCACCAGCCCCACGATCACGATATTCTTCGCCATATCATCCCTGCCGATAGTTTCCCGTTTTCAGATCAAAGACCCCTACAGAGAGTGGAATTATTGCTCAGCTGCCGTCTTTCTTTCGGGCAACTGGTAATTCATGCCTCATGCCGGACGACTGGCCGCCGCGTGTGCCAGTCGGTCGCCTGTTCGTAGGCGTGACCGGCGCGCAGCACCACCTCTTCGGTGAAGGCCGCGCCCAGCAGTTGCAGGCCAATAGGCAAGCCCTGATTATCGAAACCGCACGGCACGTTCAGGCCGCAGATACCGGCCAGGCTGGCGGGCAGCGTGAACACGTCGGCCAGGTACATTTGCAGCGGGTCGTCGGTATTCTGCCCGATCTTAAAGGCAGTCGTGGGCGAGGTGGGCGTGGCGATCACATCCACCTGTTTGAACGCCTCGTCGTAGTCACGTTTGATGAGCGTGCGCACCGCCTGCGCTTTGCCGTAGTAGGCGTCGTAGTAACCGGCAGACAGCGCGTAGGTGCCCAGCATGATGCGCCGGATGACTTCTTCGCCAAACTGGCGGCGCGTGGCTTTGTAGGTCGGCCACATTTCACCTTTTTCGACACGCGGCCCGAAGCGGATACCGTCGTAACGGGCGAGGTTGGCGCTGGCTTCCGCCGGCGCGATCAGGTAATACACCGGCAGGCTGTAGTCAGTATGCGGCAGGCTGATTTCGATCACTTCCGCGCCCAGGCGCTCCAGCGTGGCGACCGCCGCGCGCACCGCCTGTTCAACTTCCGGCTGCATCCCATCAATGAAATACTCTTTCGGCAGGCCGATGCGCAAACCCTTCACATCCCCCGTCAGACCGGCGACGTAATCGGGCACCGGGTTTTGTACGCTGGTGGCATCGAGTGGATCATGCCCGGCAATCACTTGCAGCAGCCGCGCCACATCCTCAACCGTTCGCCCGAAGGGGCCGGGGCAGTCCAGCGACGAGCCGAAGGCGACCAATCCGTAACGCGAACAGCGCCCGTAGCTCGGTTTGAGCGCCGCGATACCACACAGCGCCCCCGGCTGGCGAATGCTGCCGCCGGTATCCGTCCCCAGCGTGCCTAGCGCCATGCCCGCGCTGACCGCCGCCGCGCTGCCGCCGCTGCTGCCGCCCGGCACGCGCTCAACATCCCAGGGATTGCGCGTGATCTGGAAGGCGGAATTTTCGGTAGACGACCCCATCGCAAATTCGTCCATGTTCAGCTTGCCCAGCATGACCATACCGGCATCATACAGCCGCTGCACGACGGTCGCGTTGAACACCGGTACGTAACCCTTGAGAATCCTGGAGCCGCAGGTAGTTTCAATCCCCTGCGTGGACAGCACATCCTTCAGCGCCAGGGGTAAACCCAGTAAGGGTTTGTCGTCCCCGGCGGCGCGGGCTTTATCGGCGGCTTCGGCCTGCTGTAGGGCCAGATCGGCGGTAAGGGTCAGAAAAGCGTGGATGAGCGGGTCTACCTGCTGGATGCGTTCCAGAAACGCGCGGGTGAGTTCGACGGACGAAAAAGTACGGGCGCGCAGGCCGTCAAGCGCCTGCGTCAGCGTCAGGTCGGTCAGTTCGGTCATGATCGAGTTCCCAGTGTGCCATAATCTGCGCGAAGTATAACACACACGCGGGTCAGTCAGCGCGTGGTACAATCCGCTGTTGTTGTCGGGTTGTTGTTGCCACAAATCTCAACGTTACAGGACGCGTAAAGGATGTTATGCTTAAGCCGTCCTGAACGAATGATACAAGGTGATAGCTTATGAGCGAAGCGACCTACACGATTGGCTTTGCAAATATGTGTGAGACGGTGCCGTTTTCGGCCACTGTCCGTCAGGGGTTGGAAGCTGCCGCCGCGCAGTACCCGAATGTCAGGCTGGTCGTGCGCGACAACGATCTCAACAATGATAAGGCGCTTGCCAACGCGCAGGAGTTTGGCGAACTGGGTGTTGATCTGGCGATCATCTACCACATTGACGAACGCATGGGCGCGAACCTTCGCAGCGTGCTGCTGAAGAAACGCATCCCGGTGATCGCGGTGGACATCCCCATTCCCATGACGGTGTTTTTTGGCATTGATAACCAGCAGGCCGGGTATCTGGCGGGCGAGGCGCTGGGCAAGTGGGTGCAGCACAACTGGGGCGGCGCGGTGGATAAGGTGCTGGTGATGACCGAACAGCGCGCCCTGAGCGCCATTCGCACACGCATTGATTCAGCGGTGCAGGGTCTGGCCGATACCGCGCAGTTTGACAAAGGTACGATCTTCTACCTGGACGGCGGCACGCACCAGACGACGGCTTACGAACGGTCGGTGTCCGTGTTTAATCTGTGGGAAGGCATCCAGCGGATCGCGGTGATCTGTTCCAACGACGATACGGCGATGGGGGTCATCGAACGCGCGCGGGAGATGGGACGGGAACAGGATATTGCCGTCATCGGTCAGGGCGCGAATCTGGCGATCAACGAATTTCCGAAACCCGGCAACCGCTTCATCGCTTCAACCGCGTATTATCCCGAAAAGTACGGCGAACACCTGCTGCCGCTGGCGCTGCGAATGCTGAACAAAGAGCGCGTGCCGTTTGAAAACCTGATCCAGCCGGTCGCCGTCACGGTGGACAATTATCAGGCGTGGCTGCGCGGCGAGCCGGTATAAAGGCGGGCAGCACCATCACGGTTTTCCGCCGGGACTCGATCCCCGTGTCCCACAACATCCATCACAATGATCACAGTAGGGGCGAACCGGCGGTTCGCCCCTGCGTATCAATTTAAGCGATTTTTGACCCCTCCCCCGTCCCCTCCCCGAATTCGGGGAGGGGTGTTGTGTCCGGCATTTGCTCCCCTCTCCCCTGAATTCGGGGGAGAGGGGCTGGGGGTGAAGCGGTTTGGAAGTCTTAACTTGATGCCTATGGGCAAACCGCCGGTTCGCCCCTAGGCCTGAAATATAGTTTGCGGCGTCCACTTCCCCGTTTACAGGTCGCCCTACACGCACCCGGTATCGCTTCGTATAATACCCACCATTCACTTAAATCAATCGGTTCAGTCTTAAAGGAGACAGGCCAATGGCCGAGACATTTACCTTTCAAGCTGAAATTCAGCAGTTGCTTGATATTCTTGTCCATTCGCTGTATACCGAGCGCGACATCTTCCTGCGCGAACTGATCTCCAATGCGTCGGACGCGCTCAACCGGGCGCAGTTCGAGCAGCTTACCAACCGCGACATGCTCGACCCGGATGTGGAACTGGTCGTCCGTATCAGGCCGGACGAAAATGCCGGCACGCTCACCATCAGCGACAGCGGCATTGGCATGACCCGCGACGATCTGGTGAATAACCTGGGCGTGATTGCCCGCAGCGGCGCGAAAGCCTTCCTCCAGAAACTTCAGGAATCGTCCGGCAGCGCCAGCGTGTTGCAGGACGTGATCGGGCAGTTCGGTGTGGGTTTCTATTCGGTGTTTATGGTGGCCGATAAGGTGCGCGTGGTGTCACGGTCGCACAATGCTGACGAACTGGCCTATGCCTGGGAATCTACCGGCGGCTCAACCTTTACGCTGGAACTGGCGGAACGCGACCGGCGCGGTACGGATGTGATCGTGTACCTGAAGGATGATGCTAAGGATTATTTGCAGCCCTGGAAGCTGAAAGACATCATCCGCCGCCATTCGGATTATATCGCCTTCCCGATTTACGTCGGTGACGATGCCGAACCGACCAACAAACAGACGGCTATCTGGCGGCAGGACCCCAAAGAAGTGACGCCGGAACAGTACACCGACTTCTACAAGATGCTGACATTGGACTGGGAAGCGCCGCTGCACCGGCTGCACATTCGTGCCGATGTGCCGCTTCAATTCTACGCGCTGCTGTACATTCCCGCTGGCGCCGAACGTAACATGCTCAGTCTGCGAACCGAACCGGGTTTGAAACTGTACGCCCGAAAAGTGCTGATTCAGGAATACAGCACCGACCTGCTGCCCGACTATCTCCAGTTTGTGCAGGGCGTGGTGGACAGCGAAGACCTGCCGCTGAACGTCAGCCGCGAGAGCGTGCAGGCCAACCGCATCATGGTCAACCTGAAAAAGACGATCACCGGGCGGGTGCTGGCGGATCTCAAACGATTGGCGCAGAAGAACCGGGACGAGTATCTCAAGATTTATGCCGCCTTCGGGCGTTTTATCAAGCAGGGCGTGGCCGTCAGCCCGGTTGACCGGACGGACATCGAGCCGCTGTTGTTCTTTAACAGCACCCGCAGCGAGAACCCTGACCAGTTGTTTTCGCTGGATGAATATGTCGAGCGGTTGGCCGCCAACCAGGAAGACATCTACTATGTCATGGCGGACGACTTCTATACCGCCAGCCGCAGCCCGCACCTGGACGCCTTCCGCCAGCGCGGCGTGGAAGTGCTGTACTTCACCGACCCGGTGGATGCGTTCATGCTGATGGGACTGCCGGATTACAAAGGCCGCAAGCTCCGCAACGTGGATGAAGCCGACATTGATCTGAGCAGTGTTGGCGCGGTGACGGGCGACGATACGCCGGCCCATGACCCGCTGCCGGATGAGCCGTTCACAGCGCTGCGCGACCGCTTTGCCGCTGTGCTGGGCGACCGCGTGCGTGACGTGCGCGCCAGCCAGACGCTGACGAACAGCCCGGCGCGGCTGGTTAGCGCGGAAGATGGCGCGGCGCGTAACCTGTTCCGCGTCAACCGACTGCTGGATCGTGATGTAGAACTGCCGGTGAAAATTCTCGAACTGAATCCGCGCCACCCGCTGATGCATAATCTGAGCAGCATTTTGGCCGGACAGCCGGATAACCCGCTGGTGAATGTGGTCGTCGAGCAGGTGTTTGAAACGGCACTGCTGCAGGACGGCATCCACCCGGATCCGGCCTCAATGGCTGACCGCCTGACGCTGCTGATGCAGGCCGCCACCGGCACGCCCGCCAGCGATCTGGACGTAAAACCGTAAGCACTCATTCGGGCTAACCCGACCTGGAGTATGTCGGATTTTGTAGGGGCGATCCGGTGTGGTCGCCCCGGCACAGTCTCCACCCGCCTGAGCGCAATTTCGTGATTGGCAGTATAATTCACTATAGAAAGTGAACGAGGGGGCAATCATGGAACTCGCAGACATTCTCAAAGGCGTGGAGCTGTGTCGTGGGTTGAACTCAGACCAGCTAGAGCGGCTGGCAGCCATCAGCCACCAGGAACAATTCAACGCCGACCAGCCCATCTTTGACCAGGGCGCACGCGGTGAAAAAATGTATGTCATCACCCGCGGCGAGGTTGAAATTCGCATCAAGGACGGCAAAGGCGGCAAACACACCACCGTTTATCTGGGGCAGGGGCAGATATTTGGTGAGATGGCGCTGCTGGATCAGAGCGACCGCTCGGCGGCGGTCATCGCCTGCCAGAATAACACCGTCGTCTACTCCATCAGCAGCAAGGATTTTCTGGCGCTGTGTACAGCGGATACGGCGCTGGGTTACATCATGATGCGGAATATGGCGATGGATTTGAGCTTCAAGCTGCGTCACCGGAATCTCGACCCGTCCAGCGCGTCGTAGGGCGCCGAACAACGAGGAGGCTCGGCCCATGATCTACAAGGT
>JARKOK010000484.1 GCA_029975765.1 Aggregatilineales bacterium | reverse complement strand
CCCAAACACCAACGCTTGCTCGGCAGGCACAAAAGTCGTTCCCGGCAACCTCAGCAGCACCTGCGTCAAGGCCAGCGGCGAGCACAGCGCCCGGTTCAGCCCCTGATGATATTGGGCAACTTGTCGGTTTTTACGCAAGCCCATCACCCGCAGCCTCTCCGTCACCACCCGCTTCCCCGGTGTCAAGCTTGCTCCCACCAGCAGCACTTGCGCCTTCTGCCACGTCGAAAACATGGCGCAAATGGCTTCATCAGGTTGATGATCGTCGGGGGCAGGTTAAGCCTGGCTCGAAACCTTCGCCAGAGGATTCGTTCAGCTTATCCTGCCTTTCTTTCTTCAGCTATCTTTGTGCAAAGTCGAGCTAAGAGGAAGTTTTTGAAAAACGAACAAACTGTAATTAAGTGGAAGGATGATAGAAAGAGAACCCTGCGCAACCGATTTGACAGACGACGAGTGGCTGCACCTGATGGCGCTGCTGCCCCGATTCCGAGACAAGGGGTGTCGCCGATCGCCGCACCAGCAGCATGATTTTCCAGCCTGGCAACTCATCTATGGCTTTGTGTCAGGCCATTGTTTGGGAGCAGATCAATGCGCACTTGCGCTGGAGAGTGCGACAACAGGCCGGTCGTAAGACTGAGCCAGGTATGGTGATCGTGGACAGTCAGTTGGTGAAAATGACGGTAAAAGGGGGAGGGCCGTAGCTTTGCGGGTCAAAGGCCGAAAAAGGCATATTGCGGTTGACGTAATCGCTTTGTTACTGGAGTTGAGGGCGGGAGCTTACCGAGCAGCTCCCGCCCGTTTTCAACTAGGGTACGTCTATCGTGAAGGTGTCTGCTGCGCTCCACGCGCTCCAGCCGCCGCCGGCGTTCTGCGCCCGCACGCGCCAGTAGTAGGTGCCGTCGGACAGCGGGTTCGTCTCCACTTGCAGTTGGTCAGCAGGCTGGATAGCGGTAAAGACTACCGACGACTCCGCGAAACTGCTGGTGGTAGCGACCTGTACCGCGTAGCCGGTCGCGTAGGTGACGCGTGCCCACGTCAGCAGCGGCGTTGGGGTGGTATAGAGATTACGCCCGGCGGCAGCGTCTGGCGCGGATACGATCTGCACACTGCGGAGATCACTCCAGGCAGAGGTGTTGCCATAAGCTCCTACAGACCGCACCTGCCAGTAATAAGTGGTGGACAGCAGCGGCAGCGCCGGGCGGAAACTGCTGCTGCTGACGCTGTACGGCTGGCGGGTGAAGGCCGGTGATGTTGCCACATGGATTTCATAACCCACCGCGCCGGCAACTGCCCCCCATGTGAAGGTCGGCTGATTCTGCGCAATTTCAGGGCCGGGGGCGGTCAGAACAGGGACACGCAGCGGCAGCGGCATGGTAAAGTCCAGGCTGCCGCCTACGCCAGTATCACCTGCCATGATGTAGTATACCGTGCCCGGTACGGCTTGCAGGTCAATGATGCCCGTGCTGCTGTCGCAGGCGACTTCTTCCAGGCTGCCCTGTACTTCCTGCCAGACAGAGATGGCTGCCGGATATTCGGAGCCTTCAAGGCTGAAACGCAGGCTGCTGCCATCCGGCGAGGCATAACGATACCAGACCGTCCGGTTCAGCGGCCCGGTGCATCCGGGAATGGGATCAAACACGTCCGCAGTGGCTTCAAGTGTGTTGGCGCGATGGGTCAGCGGCGGGTTGGTGATATTAATCGCCAGCGCAAAGGCATCATTTTCCGGCGGCAGCAGCACCGCGTTGAGTGTCAGAACGCCCCAATCGAAAGGCGGGACGATCATCACATGGTAGGCCGTTCCCCCCTTAACGGGAATTTCCACCTGTGAGGCCGTACCCAGACCGGGAGCGTTGTCGCTGCATCCGGCCTGAACGAATTTGCCTGGCTGTCCCGTCCATACCGAGAGCAGGGTATCATAGTCCGACCCGACCGTATCGAAGCGCACAACGCCATCGCGCGGCGCGGTGTAGCGGTACCAGACCGGGTACAGATAACGCCAGCCGGGATGGTAACCGTGTTCACCGGCAGGGCCGCAGGTTGGCAGCGGGTCATAGGTTCCAGAGGCGGTCGGATACGCATTGACGGTGGACTGCGTAAAACCGAAAGGTAAATCCGAGATCGGAACGGCGTTATCGAATTCCGCGTTCGAGGGTGAACAGCCTTCCGGTTGAACCGTCAGGAAGCCGTCATAGTTCACGTCGCTGCTCACGCTGTCGCCATAGCCAGGCCCGCTGCCCGCCGGCCCGTTGCCCATACCCCACCAGTTGCCCGCTGCGTTGACGAACGCGCCCGCGCCGCTGACGACAGAGGTGTGCTGGTTGGCGCTGATGCAGCTTTGTGTAATGGACAGCGAGAGTTCGGCGGCCACCGCGCCGCCGTTGTTGGCCTTGTTCGAAGTGAATTCGACCTCGTCCAGCGTGACCGGCAGCGGGTTGGCGGTGGCGCGTTTGAGATACAGGCCGCCGCCCTGTCCGGCAGTGTTCAGGAAGAAGGTTGTCCGCCGCTCGCCACCGTCCGGCCCGTTGAATATCATCTGGCTGGCATCACTGCTCGCCTGGTAGTACAGGCCGCCGCCCAGATAGCTGGCTTCATTGTATTCCACCAGCGTGCCATATCGGATGGTCAGACTGCCGTTGCTGCTGGCGACCGCCCCGCCGTTGTAACCGGCGCGGTTGCTGCCCAACTGGCCGCCCAGCACCATCTGCCCGTAGTTCATGATCGCGCCGCCGTCGTAGTAGGCGCGGTTCAGCGCATAGAAGCCGGTCAGATCGGCGCTACCAGAGTTGAAGATCGCGCCGCCGCTGCCCTCGGCCTGGTTGCGCACAAAATAAGTGCCCTGCGCGCTCAACTGCCCGTAGTTCGTAAGGCCGCCGCCGTGATACAGGTGGACGCGGTTATCTTCGAAAGCGCCTTCATTAATGGTCAGCACGCCCTGATTGGTGCCGCCACCGCCGTCAAAGTTTGCGGTGTTGAAGGCGAACGTGCTGGTATTCAGCGTGATGGCGCCGCCAACGTTATACAGACCGCCGCCATTGTAGTAGGCGCTGTTATGGTGAACCTCGATGCGGTCAGCATCCAGCGGGCCGGCGTAGTTGTACAGGCCGCCGCCGTAGCTGGCCGAGTTATAGCCGATGCGGACATCGGCCAGCGTCATCCGGTGGGTTTCCGCCGCGTTCAGTCCCAGGTCGAGGCCGGCAGGCGGCAGCGGCGGCGTATCGGCCAGCGCAGCCTGACCATCCGGCCCGGCGGGGGCGTAAGCCTGCGCGCCCATCCCGGCCAGCGGAATGTCGTTGTTGAGCGCGCCGCCCCATATTGCCGTGTTATAGAGGAAACTGCTGCCCTGGATCGTGACCGCGCCGGTGTAGTTCATGAGCGCGCCGCCGCGCACACCCCGGTTATTGTTAAAGAGATTGTCCACCAGTGCCAGCGCACCGTAGTTGTAGATCGCGCCGCCCCAGCCACCATCATCGCGGGCGATGTTGTCGGCAAAGGTGGTGCGTTCTATCGTCGCGTCCACCCAGTTAACCAGCCCACCGCCGAACCAGGCCTTGTTGACCCGCACGAACGAATCACGCAGTACCAGCGTACCGGAGTTGATCGCGCCGCCGCCGCCCTCGGTGGCGGTATTGCCCATAAAGGTGCTTGTGCTGATGTCAGCCCAGCCAACATTGACCAAACCGCCGCCGTGAACTGCCGTATTGTCGCGGATCATGCTCTGCTCCAGCGACAGCCAGGTCGCCGTATCGAGGTTGATCGCGCCGCCGCCGCTGCTGGCGCTGTTGTTCCTGAATTCCGTATTGGCAAAGTCGGCGACGGCTTCCCACATATACAGCCCGCCGCCGTCCACTGCCGTGTTGTTCAGGAAGCGCACATTCCAGCCGTTGATCACGCCTGCATTGTAGATGCCGCCGCCGGCGCTGCTGGCGTAGTTCTGCGAGATGGTTACTCCCGACAGGTAGAGCATACCACTGTTGTAGATTGCCCCACCCTCGACGGCGCGCCCGCCGCTGAGGGTTACGTCGTTCAGGCTGAGCGTGCCGCCCAGGGACACGCCGAACAGCCGGAAATCAGCGGCATTCGGATTGCGCCGGATGGTCGCGCCGCTGCCGTAGATAGCGACATAGCTGCCGTTTGAAATCGGCGGCAGGCCATAATCGCTGCCCAGGCCGGCCAGCGTGTAGATGCGGCCCGGCACCAGATAGATATCTCCGCCGCCGGCGGCATTGGCCGCGTTGATCGCGGCCACTAACCCGGCAGCGTCCTGCACCGAAGCCGAAGCGCCGCTCAGCGTCAGGTTACCGTAGGAATTATTCCAGCCGCTTACACGGAGGTAGTACGTCGTGCCGGCGCTGGCGAGGAAACGCACCTCGGACTGGTCACCGTAGTACTGGTCGTTGCAGGCCACCTCGGTCAGATTCGTCAGGCTGCTGCCTTTCCAGACCGACAGCACCGTATCGTAGTCGGAATTCTGCGTCTTGAAGGTCACCATGTCGCTGCTGGTGGGCGTGTACCGGTACCAGACCGATTTGCCATCGTTCCAACTGCATGACGGCAGCTGCTCACCGGTTTGAAGGGTCGCCCATTGGGTTTTGATGCTGGTGTCAGTATATGGCAGCGCGCTGATCACTCTGGCACTGCTGAAGTTGTCGTTGGGTGGTGGCGCGAAATTCACCGTAACCACACGAGTGACCCACCCGCTGGTACTGCCGCCGTCCGTCGCGGTGCGGACATGCCAGTAGTAAGTGCCGCTGGTGGTAAAGGTGTGGGTGTAACTGGCGTTGGTGGTGGTTGTGCTTACCAGTGTGGTGCCGCCGGTCGGGCTGGAACTGGTATTGAGGCGGAAGTCGTAGGCGTTTTGCAGCGGCGTGCCGGAACCCTGCCAGCTAAACGTCACCTGCTGTTCGTAGATGGTGGCGCTGGCTGCCGGTGATTGCAGGACGGGCGCGGCGACGGGCTGCTGGGCATAGACCAGCACCGTGCTGTCAATATTGCACTCGTTATAACCCACCTTGAAGTAGCCGTTATCGCCAAACCAGGTGCCCCAGCTATTACGGATGATCCAGTAACCGCCGGCATCGTTATATCCGACCGCGACAACCGCATGGTCAATCGCGGTTGAACCGCCGCTGCCTGTATCGTTGGCGCAGCGGAAGATGTCACCCTGCCAGTATGCACCGGAATCGCCGCTGGTCGCCATATACACCACGACCGGGCCGCGCGCCACCAGATTTTGTTTGATGTACTGCTGCGTCAGGCCGCCATCCCAGCTCCACTTGGTTCCGACCGCCGCCACTTTCGTGAGCTGGCTGGCCCAGGTGGAGCAGCGCGCCGAACACTGCGCGTCGGTAGCGGTGTACGGCATACAGCTCTCACTCACAAGGCCAATATCGCGGATATATTCCAGGGCTGATTGGCTCGAACCGCCGATGCACGACCCCCGCCAGTACGATGAGTCGCAGGTGGAAACGAGCTGCTGTTCGGCGAGATCCGGCTGCCACGACAGATTGACCGCGCCGATCTTCAGCGCCGCTTCTGCCGCGCCGACCGCCGCAAAGGCCCAGCAGCTTCCGCAGCCTTCCTGACTGCGAATGGGGGTCAGCCAGTTTCCGCCGCGATAATTACGCCAGTCCAGCGACGACGGCACAGCCAGCGTGGATACCCAGTCAGCAGCCGGGTCAACGGTTGAATGCAGGCTGGATGCCGGGACTTCCGGGCACTGGCCGTCAACACAGCCGTTCGAACGCGTGGACAGGGCCGACAGTTGGCTGACTGAACCGACGATATTCCCGTCAGCATCGGCGCAGGCCGCGTATTCCGGCGAGAAGGGATCGAGGCCGTCGGTCAGCGTTACCGTAGTCAGCCCCTGGCTGGCACAGTAGTTGTACTGCTGGCCGCAGGTGCCGGCGTAGAATTCCCACTGCGGGCAGCGTTCGCCATCCGGCAGAATACATACGCCGTCCTCGCCGTCGGCTGCCGCTACCACTTCGTGCTGATAACCCAGACCGGTGCAGTAAACGGCTGCCGGGTTGCGCATCGAGGGTACGCTGACCATCTGCGGCGGCGGAGAAGTATCCTCTGGCGGTGGTGGGGGTGGTGTTGTGGGCGGGATAAAATCGCCGGAGAAACGCACCAGCCCGCCGGTGAGTGCCAGCGTGCGCCCCAGGCCAATCTCCAACGCGGCCACACCGGCCACCTGCGGCGCGGCGAAACTCGTGCCGGAAACAACGCGGTAGCTGCCATCGGCGCTGGTCGTAATGATGTCCCGCCCCGGCGCCAGCAAGTCCACTTCCGGGCCGTAGCTGCTGAAACTGCTGCGCTGCAACGTCGGGTCTACCGACGCCACCGCGATCACCGGCGCGTAGGCCGCCGGGTACAGCACCGCGCCGCCGGTGTTCCCGGCAGCAGCGATCACCAGCGCGCCTTTGGCTACGGCGTAATCCACCGCGTTCTGTAACACACTCGACGGCTGCGCGCCACCCAGCGACAGGTTGATGATGCGCGCGCCCTGGTCGGCGGCGTACACGATACCTGCCGCCACCGCCGAGTAAGTGCCGATGCCCTGCGCGTTCAGCACGCGCACCGGCAGGATATAAGCATTGGGCGCGACCCCGGCGATGCCAACGCCGTTGTTGCCGGCGGCGGCAATCACA
>JARKOK010000471.1 GCA_029975765.1 Aggregatilineales bacterium | reverse complement strand
AGGCAGCGGCGGCCAGCGCCGTCGTATGCTGCACCGCCGCCGACCACTGGCGCGGGATCATCACACTGAACGCGCCGCTGGGATGGTCATAACGCAGGGGCGAAACATCGGGCGGGAGCGGCGTGGGCGCGAACACCACCGCGCCGCCGCTGCACCCGGCCAACAGCAGCAGACAAATGAGCAGGCGAAAAGGCATAGAAACCTCACGTAGGTACGGTTTCAGTATAACAGGCTGGCTTCATTCCGGCACATTTCGCGTATAATGGAAACCATTCGGAAATGGGGGCGCATTCGCGGGTTAGTCGCCGGACGTTGAAACGTCCGGTTGGCCGGGCGCGGCGGGAAATGCCGACGGCCCTCTGACCCGCCGCACACGCCCCTTCAGCGGGTTTTTAAGGCTTCGACGGTACGCCCTACTATGGAACGGGCTGAGGATGTTTGAATGTACACCAGCAACGAATTACTGTTTCCGCATCATGTGATTCCGTCATTAAAAAAACTGCGCGGGCCAGAGTGGCGCGCCCTGGTCGAACGGGTGCTGAGTCTGCCGGAGACACATGAAGAAACGCTCGCCTTCATGCTGATGATGATCCGGCTGAACGGGTGTATGGCCTGCGAAACCGACAGCTACCGCGCCATGAAAGGCTGCGCCGCCTGCGCGCTGCAAACGCTGCGCCGCTACAAAGGCGACGACGCCGAACTGCTGGAACAGTACCGGCAGGCCCTGGACGATGTACGCGACTTCGCCCGGCACAGCACCGAGGTCACGCTGCATCATGAGGTGATTGAACTGCTGTAGGCGCATATTGACTTCAACAGGCCGGTATGCTAGACTGTTTGCCACCAAATTGCGACCGTGACCATCTATCGAGAGGGTAAAGCGCCATCAGTTCGATAAACTATCGCGTTAACGATCAAATACGCGCTCGTGAAGTCCGCCTCATTACCGACACCAACGAGAACATCGGCGTTGTATCGCTGCGAACGGCACTGGAAATGGCCGAAGCCAGGGAACTTGATCTGGTGGAAGTCTCGCCCAATGTTGACCCGCCGGTCTGCCGTATCATGGACTTCGGCAAATTTCAGTACGAGAAGCGCCGCCGGGAACGCGAAGCAAAGAAACAGCAGAAGACGATTGAGGTCAAGGAAATCCAGCTTCGTCCCAAGACCGACCAGCATCACCTGTCGTTTAAGGTGCGTGATGCCCGGTTGTGGATTGGACAGGGGATGAAAGTGCGCGTGCGTGTGCGGTTTCGTGGCCGCGAACGGGATTACCCGGACATCGCGCAGGAACGCATGTTACAGGTGGCGCACGAGTTACAGGATATTGCCGTCGTCGAGCAGCCCCCGACGCTGGAAGGCATGACGATGTTGATGGTGCTGGCGCCCTCGCCGGATAAGAAAAAATAACTTCGGAGCAAAAGCGTGGCTAAGAAATACAAACTCAAAACGCATAAGGCGACGGCCAAGCGCTTCCGCGTGACCGCCGGTGGCAAGGTTGTCCGTACCAAGGGCGGCAAAAGCCATTTCCGCCGCCGCAAATCGCAGCGCGTGAAACAGAAACTGGACAAGATGCTGACGGTCGAAAGCTCGACCACCGCCAAGCGGATCAAACGTCTTGCCCCGTATCTGAAGCTGTATCGGCAGAACCCGCCCGGCTAAGTTCGGGCTGTAGTCAGCACAAGCACAGCCCGGAGCTGAACCTCCGGGTCTTTGTTGTACAGGAGTAGTTACTGTGGCTAGAACCAAAACCGGGTACGTCCGCCGACGTTACCACAAAAAAGTACTGAAATTGACCAAGGGCCAGTGGGGGACACGAGGCCGCCTGTGGAAACGTTCCAACGAGGCGATGATGAAAAGCCTGTGGTATTCGTATGTCCACCGCCGCGCCCGCGCGCGTGACCTGCGCCGCCTGTGGATTACCCGCATCAACGCGGCAGCCCGCGCCAACGGCGTGACCTACAGCCGCCTGATGTACGGCCTGAAGAAAGCCAACATCCAGGTTGACCGTAAGATTCTGGCGGACATCGCCGTGCGCGATCCGCAGACCTTCACCAAGATCGCCGCGCTCAGCCTGCAAAATCAATAACCGCCGGCAAGCTGGCTGTAACCACCGGGGTACGTGCATACGTACCCTTTTGTGATTCGGGGTTAGCCCTCACCCCCGTCTCCCTCCAGGAGGAGAGAGCTACAGCAAGGGATATGTATGATCACCAGCCTGCATAACGAACGGGTGAAACTGGCGCGGGCGCTGCAAAATCAGGCGAAAGCCCGCCGCAAGGAAGGCAGGATCGCGCTGGAAGGCACGCGGCTGGTGCGGGACGCGCTGGAACAGGGCCAGCCAGCCGACTTCATCCTGTACGAACCGGACGCGGTGGCGGACGAACTGCTGAACGAGCTGCACCAGAGCGGCGCGCCGCTGCTGCCGGTGTCGCCGGAAGTGATGCGCCACATCAGCGAGACTCAGCAGCCGCAGGGGATTCTGGGGGTGTTTCCGCTGCCGCGCCCGGCGCTGCCGGATAAACCAGAGCGTATCCTGATACTGGACGCGGTGCGCGACCCCGGCAATCTGGGCACGCTGCTGCGGACGGCAGCCGCCGCCGGCGTGAACGCGGTGCTGCTCTCCCCTACCTGCGTGGATGCCTACAATCCGAAGGCGCTGCGCGGCGGCATGGGCGCGCACTTCCGCGTGCCGGTGCTGGACGCTGATTGGGCGCGGATCGCCGCCCTGTGCGCGGGACTGGCGGTTTATCTGGCCGCCGGCGATGGCGACACGGCCTATCATCAGGTGGACTGGACGGCGGCGTGGGCGCTCATCATCGGCAGCGAAGCACACGGCGCGGGCAGCGAGGCCGAACGGCTGGCACAGCAGCGTGTGGTAATTCCGATGGCTGCCGCGACCGAATCGCTGAACGCGGCGGTCGCGGCGGCGGTCATCCTGTTTGAAGCGGCGCGGCAGCGCGGTTTTACGACAGCATTTTAGTAGGGGCGGCCCGGTGTGGCCGCCCGCCGGGGAGCGCCTGTGTTGGCTCCAGACCTAAAACTCGACGGTGATCGGGCTGTCTACCGGCGGCGCGGACGGTTTTTTGAGGCGGGCGCGCAGCCGGTGCAGCGCATCCTGCGCGTCCTGCCCCAGCGCCCGCGCATGGCCGCCGATGGCGATCAGCAGCGCCACCGGCAGCGCCACCGTAAAAATCTGCTCCGGCGCATCGTAATACAGCACCGCCAGCGGGTTCACCAGCGACTCCGCATTCAGCGGCACAGGCAGTAACAGTTCGCCCGTCCAGTAATACTGGAACATGACATACAGCGGGATATAGGTCAGGATGGTCGTCACGATGACCGCCGCCCAGCCGCGCAGATTGAGCGCCGCCGCCAGCACAAAACCCAGCGTCAGCCCCAGCCCGGCGAAGGCCATCACCCCCCAGTCCGGCACGTAGTTGAAAAAGAACCACGTAAACGCGCCCCACGACAGCGTACCCCAGATCGTGCCGACGACCAGACTGAGCAGCACCCGCGCCCATAACGGCCAGAAACCGCGCACCCGTGACGAAAATTCCCCGGCGACAAAGACCAGCGTCGCAATAAACATGCCAAATGTCAGACCGATGGAAATGGTCTTGCCCCAGCGGTCGGCGTTAAAGATGACTTCGCTGCGGAAGGTGATAAAAACATGCGCGCCCATCGCCAGCGTACCGCCAATCAGCGCAAAAACAAAACGCCAGACGTTTTGCAGCGGGTTATCCGTCATGCGCCGCCAGGTATTCGCCAGCCAGGCGTACAGCCGTCCGCGCGGGCTGACGACCGGCGGCAGAAATGGCGCTTCATCACGCACGAAGGCCAGCGCCCGCAGCGCGCCCGGCTCGCCGCCGCGCTGGGCTGCCGCGATCACCCGCAGCGCCGTCAGCGACCGGATGCGTCCGATGGTGCGCGCCGCCAGTTCGGCGATGGCGGGCATATCCTGGTCGAGCGCGTTGTGCGCCAGCAGTTCGTCAATATCATCGGTATACACCACATCGCGCCAGGCGTCCGGCGGGGTAAGCTGGATACCGATGCGCGTGGTGGCTGTCAGCAGGCGCGCCGTCACGCCGCTGGGGGGCGTGTCTACTACCGGATAAACGCCGCTGGTGATCCCCGCGTGGAGTTTCGCCCGCGTGCCTAATACCTGAATCGCGGCGCGTTTGGCGGGTTCGTTGGTTTCAACCGACAGCGCCTGCGCCACCAGCATCGGAATTTTGGGCGGGTCGCTGTCCGGCAGCGTTTCCAGGCGGTAGAGCGCCCGCGCCCGCGCCGGGGCGTTTTCGCTGCGGACGGCGTGCAGTGCCACCCAGCGGCGGTTGTCGTTGTCCAGTTCGTTCCACCAGAAGTCAATCTCGGTGTCATATTCCAGCGCGCCGCGCAGCAGCATCTGCCGCCCCTGCTCATCCAGTTCCAGGCCGTGTTCAGCGGCACGCATGTAATAATCGTTCATCAGCATGAAGTGCGTCACACCCAGCAGGAAGCGCCCCTGAATCCAGGCGCGGCGGGCTTTGCTGTAGATGTCCCGCGCTTCCATGCGGGCCATCACATCCTGCCCGGCCTGCGTGCTGGTGGCGCGCAGCCCCAGATGAGCGGTCGCGCCGCCGTCGAACCCCACCGCTTCCAGATCGTCAATCTCGGCGCTGAAACGTTCCACGCCGCTGAACTGCGCCAGCATTTCCTCGATTTCCGTCACCAGTTCCATCACGCGGTTGGGGCGGCTGTTCGCGTCCAGCGCCGTGCCGCGCCGGAGAATCGGGGTCAGCAGTTCGGCCATTTCTTCGCCCAGGCTGGTCAGTTCCGGCAAATCTTCCTGCCACTGAATCTGCTTGAGCGCCAGCGAAGTCGTGGCGTCAAACGGTAGTTCGCCGGTGAACATCTGGAACAGCAGAATGGCGAAGCTGTAAATATCCACGCGGTGATCAAGCACGCTGGCGGTAAGCTGCTCCGGCGCCATGTACAGCAGCGTGCCGTAACCGGGATTGGCGGCGCGGCCTTCCGGACCCAGCACCGTCGCCAGGCCGAAGTCCGCCAGATAGGGCGATGAGGTGCTGTCCATCAGAATATTGGAGGGTTTCAAGTCCAGGTGAATCACGCTGTTGGCATGGGCGTAATCCAGCGCGCCGGCAATGGCCTTCGCGTAACGCATCGCTTCGGGGATCGGCAGCGCGCCGCGTGCCAGCAGGCTTTCCAGCGAGCCGCCGGTCACGTAACGCATGGCGATGTAAAGCTGATTTTCATACTCACCGAAGTCATAAATCGGTAGAATATGGGGGTGTTCCAGTTGGGCGATGGTGCGCGCTTCCTGTTCGAACAGCTTGACCGGCTCAACATCCTGCGACAGATCACGGGCAATCGTCTTGATCGCCACCGTGCGCTGCAAGCGTTTATCCCGCGCCGACCACACATCGGCCATACCGCCGCGCCCAATGTGTTCGACAATCCGATACTGGCTGAATTCGACACCCACATCCATGAAATGCGCTTCCTTAACAAGCGTCCTACAATACTATCTTCATTATAGGGGTCAGTGAATAAAGCCACAAGCGAGGGCGTTCCGGCGTTAAGGCTGGATGAGAGAAGTTTCGCAGGCCGGGTAAGCGTGATTACACTGAAAGATAAGCAGGTGTGACTGCCCTGGGCGCACACACAGGTGCGCCCCTACCTGCAACGTATATGCGCTGAACATGCCCTAAATCGGTTGGACTGAGTGGTAAAAACAAGAGAAACCTGGATGCTGGTTAAATATCTGTTAGGCTTCTGCCTGCTGTGCCTCGCCCTGCCCGTGCAGGCGCAGGGGATAGATACGGCGGCGCGCGCCCGCGAACTGCTCGGCTTCACCGGCGACGTGCCGATTCCGCCGCCCGCGCCGGTTTACCATCCCGGCGACAGCGAGATGTTCTGGGTGAGCAAAGCAGGTGAAGACGCGCCTACACGCATCTCCGCCGAACTGGCTGCCGCCGCGCCGACTATTTATCTGTGGGTAGAATACGGCCTCGACTACGATCCCGCCGGGATGCAGCAGATGGCCGATCAGCTCGCCGCCATCTGGAATGTGCTGCAACTTCGGGACAATTACGGGCAGCTCCAGGTAGTGCCGCGTTCGGTGGTGGAGTTCAACACACGCGCAAAACTGGCGCTGCCTGATGTGGACAATGACCCGCACCTGTTTATCCTGTACGCGCGCGACCTGCGCGACCTGTCCAACACCGCCTACAACCCGAACAACAGCCTGATGGCGGAAGTCGCGCCCGGCGGTTACAGCAACCAGCGCGAACTGCTGGTGGTCAATGCCTCGGCGCTGCCGGCGGTGGCGCTGCACAACGGCATTTATGCGGGCGTGCTGGCGCGGCAGATGGTCGCCCTGCTGTCCTATTACCACGCCCCCGGCCAGCCGGACTGGCTGACGAACGCGCTCGGCTGGTTCATCGTGCAGCAGATTCAGAATGCCGATCTCACGGCGGACGCCTTCGCGCCGTTCCTGGAGGCGCCAAACACCAGCCTCGTCCAGCCGCCGCCGGTGGGCGGCGCCGGGGCGGAATTTGGCGCGCAGCAGTTGTTCTTTCAATATCTGCTGCAACGCTTCAGCGGCAGCGTCTTCCGTGACCTGCTGACGCAGCCGGGGCGCGGCCTGCAGCCGCTGGATGCGGCGCTGGCGCGAAACAACGTGGCCGACATGGTGACGGGCGACATCCTCACCGGAAGGGACGTGTTCGCTGATTTTGCGCTGGCGAACCTGCTCAACGGCCTGTTCGCGGGTGACGGGCGTTATCTGTACCGGAACGTGGATTTTGGCGAGACGCAGGCGGCGGTTTTTGTCCTGCGCGACAACCTGAATGCGACTTTTAATGACGGCGTGGTGAACCAGTGGGGCACCCGTTACGTCGCGCTGACCAGTGCTGCGCCGGCGGCGGTGACGCTGGATTTTGCCGGGCAGCCCACCACCCCGCGCCTGCCGATGCCGGACACAAACCGCAGCCAGTTTTACTGGACGGACGCGGCGGCGGAGTCCACCACCCTCACCCGCGCGTTTGACCTGCGCGGCGTCACGCAGGCGGCGCTGACGTTTGATGCCTGGTACTCGCTGACGGAGGGATGGCAGTACGCCTACGTCGAAGTTTCGACCGATGGCGGCGCGACGTGGGATATTCTGCCGGCGACGACGACCCGCACGTTTAACCCCTACGGCGCGGCCTACGGCGCGGGTTTCACCGGCGTCAGCAACCCCGCCGCGCCGCCGCCGTTTCCGTATCTGGGCGTGGGGCTGGCAGCGGACGGCCTGACGGTGACGGAGATCATACCGGACGGCCCCGCCGCCGCGACGGAACTGCAAGCGGGTGATACGATTGCCGGTTTCGACGGCCAGCCCTGGCCGGATGGGCTGACCCTGCTCGGCTGGCTGGCGACAAAAGCGGCGGGCGACGCGGTTAACCTGTACGTGCAGCGCGGCAGCGATTTTCTGGAACTGCCGGTCACACTCGGCGCGCACCCGACCCGCACGTTCGCGCAGGCCGCGCTGTGGCTGCCGCAAACGGTTGACCTGTCGGCCTATGCCGGGCAGGACATCCGGCTGCGGTTTCAGACGATCAGCCTGCCGGGACGCGCCAGCGCCGGTTTCGCGGTGGATAATCTGGCAGTGGCGGCGATTGGCTTCCGGGATGATGCCGAAGGCGCGGTTCCCGGCTGGACGCTGGACGGCTGGCAGCAGACACGCAACCAGACAGCGCAGACCTTCGCGGTGCAGGCGGCGTATCTGAGCGCGGCGTCCAGCCGCGTCCAGCAGCTTATCGCACCCGGCGATACCGCTACAAGCGGGACGTGGCCGTTCACCCTGGCGGCCAATGATTTCCTGATTCTGGCGATTTCCGGCCTGAACGACGACACCAGCCAGCCGGCGCGCTTCGCGCTTACGGTGCGCGCCGAAACCGCCGCGCCAACCATCACACCAGCGCGTTAGGCGAACGTGGTACAATGCCCTGAAACAACCGTAGGGCACACCATGCCGTGCCCATAGGATCACTATTAATCCCTCCCCCAACCCTTCCCCGTGTACGGCGGGGACTTTAAGAGCGGTTTTGTTCCCTTTGCGCCGTATAGGGGATGGGAGGCAGGGGTTACCGCCGCTATCAACAGAAAGTATCCTGTTATGACCCTGCCCTTCAGCTACTATGATTTGATCGAAGCCTGCGGCCAGCCTGGCTGCCCGGTGTGCGCGCTGCTGCTGCGCGACGCGCACCGTTATCTGGACGCGATGCTGTACGAATATGTAACCAAACCGGCGACCAACGAAGCCTTCCGCGCCGCGCGCGGGCTGTGCAACGTCCACAACTGGCAGTTGATGGACTTTGGCGCCCAGGTCTTGGGGGTAGCGATTTTGCAGGATGCGGCGCTGGACGAAGTGCTGAAGCTGATCGCCGCCAACCCGGCGCAGGTACAGTCCACTCTGTCACGCTGGCTTGGCCCGACAGCCAAAAACAGCCCCGCCGCGCTGGCGGATAAACTGGAACCGGAACGCTCGTGTCCGGTCTGCGACACCCTCGCCGCCGCTGAACTGCGGTATCTCGAAGCAGTGAGTGATTATCTGAATGATGACCGGTTTCAGGCGGCGTTCCGGGATTCCGCCGGGCTGTGCCTGCCGCACTTCCGCACCGCGCTGCGGCAGATCAGCCAGCCGGCGGCGCTGGAAACGCTGCTCACGTTACAGGTTGGCATCTGGCGCGGCCTGAAAGATGACCTGGAAACGTTCATCACCAAAAACGATTACCGTTATGCCGGCGAACCGATGGGCAAGGAACGGGACAGTTGGCGGCGGGCGCTGGGCAGTCTGGCGGGAAAAAAGGGCGTGTTTGGCCCCCGGCGCTGACAGGGGAAATTGAAACACCGCCGGGGCGCCGGTGGGCGGCCACGTCGGGCCGCCCCTACGATCCATCCCATTCGACTACCGCGTGCGGGCTTTGAAGTAACCGTGTACCACCCGGTAAAATTCCAGCGTTGTGCGCGGCTGCTGGCGGGCTTCTTCCAGCTTGCGCGCCTGGCTGTTGTCTTCCAGCACTTTGGCGCTGCCCTGCTCCGCGATGATCACCACCAGTTCCGCCACGCGCTGCAAATCAATCGCCAACTGCCGCACGATCTCGCGCCGCTTCGCCAGCGGCACATCACCCCACAGGCTTTCAAGTTCGCCGCGCAGGGCTTCCGTCCGCACCGACACTTTACGATCCGGCGGCAGGGCGCGAATCAGGCTGCGCAGCACGCCGTTAATCACTTCCGCCTGCTCTTTTAACATCGGCGCGGAACGCTCGCCCAGCGTATGCGTGCTGACACTGGACGGCGGCTGCAACTTGAGCGTATAACGTTTGCCCTTCGTGAAGTAGCCCCCCAGCACCCACAGCACATCCAGCGCGCTCAGAGGATCATTTCGACCGGCCAGCAGCCGTTCGATATGGGTGTTAAAGTCACGCGGGCGGGCGGCTATCTGCACATCACCCAGCACGACGATGGCTTTCCCCAGACCCAGGATTTCCCGCATAATCACGCGGCGGTCGTCGTCGGTCAGGCCGCCGGCCATGCTGTCGAGGTCATTCATAATAGACCCCAGGCTGGGCAGGCGCTTCGGGTCACAGTAGGCCGCCGCCGTATCGTGCAGGAATTCGGCGGTCGTGTGCAGGAAGTCGGCGTAACTCACAATGTCCACGCCGTCTGTCATGCGGCGCAGGATGTAGGTCGCGTCCAGCGCCTGCTGGATGGCCGGGCCAAATTCGCGGCCATAGGTGGACACAGCCTTACGCGCGTCCTCCTCCTTCGCCAGCCGCACGTAGCGGCGCAGCAGTTCGAGACCGGCCAGTTTCACCTGATCGTCCCAATCGAGCAGTTTGTACATCCGCCCGACCACGCCAATGCCCTGCCCGCCAGCGCGCGCGGCTACCTGTGTCAGCAGCCCGCCCACCCGAACGGTATTGGGCACGTCGCGGCGTTTGATGTGAAACCGCTGCAAAGCGATCATGGCCGACGGCTGAATGACCGCCGTGATCTCCTGATTGTCAAACAAAAGCTGCGTGGCCGCTTCGGCCACCGGGTCCAGCGCCGCCGACCAGTCGTGACCTTCCAGCGCGCCAATGTAAGCCATCGTCAGCGGCAGGCCGCGCACGCCGCTTTCAGCAATCGCTTCGAGCGCCGCCGGAACATGCTCGGTGTTCATCGGCGTTTCGGCAAACAGGCGGCGCACCATACCCACGTATTCCGACTGTTTATCGCCGGGATATACCAGCCGCGCCTGATGCAGCATTTCGCTGCCCAGCGCCTTATACGCGCCAGTCGCCAGCAGAAGCTGGAGCAGGCATACCGGGCCGGGCGGCTCCAGCCGGGGCAGGATTTCATCGGTGGATACGCTGCCGGCAATCCACGCCAGCACCTGACCATACTGCACGCCCAACGGCGTCGGCAGCAGCCGCGTCAGGCCGCTGAGGGCGGGGGTGTCCACGATGTCCATGCGCTTCGACAGGACGGCCACTTCCGACAGCCGGATGAGCACCAGATCGCGCCATTCTTCGCCAAAGGCGGTGGCCGTGTCCATCAGCAGGCCGGACGGCGCGAGGCCGGCGTCGCTGCCGGTGAGGTACGGCGTCAAACGCGCCAGACTGAGCGGCAGGCGCGCCGTGAACCGTTCCACCGCCAGCAGTTTCCGCAGCAGATCATTGTCCAGATAATTGATCGCCAGCAGGAAAACCGTCAGGTTCAGTTCTTCGTCGGCCAGACTGAGCGGCAGCGCCAGTTCGATCAGTTTGGGCACGACGCGGCTCATTTCCGCGCCAGGGCTGGCACGGTGAATCGCTTCCAGAAACTGGTTGACCGCCCGTATATCGCGCGCTTTGACCAGCGCATCCATCTGCGCGACCGCCGCCTGATGAGTTACCTCAACCCACGCCATACCCACCGGCCCCAGCGGATTCCCCAGCCAGCGCGCCAGCGTTTCGTAGACCAGGCTGGCCTTGCCATCGCGCACCGCCTCCCGGAACTGGGCTTGCAGCGAGAGTTCCAGATCGGGATGCTGGCGCAGCAAAATCGCTACCGGCTCCGCCGGCTGCATATCGCCCAGCGCCAGCGAAAACGCCAGCAGATGCCGGGCATAGGCCACACGCAGATCATCGGACAGGGTGGGGTCTTCGGCCAGTACCTTCGAGACTTCGGCACTTTCCACCGGCTGATTGTTCAGCAGCGCCTCGTCAATCTTAAAGCGGTAAGCCGCATAGCCCAGGGCGTCGGCCAGCCGGTCGCCGCGTTTGATACGCCAGGCCGCGACGGCTGTCAGCCGCCGGGTCTGCTGGATAACCAGATCGGCATCCAGCCGCAGCTGGCTGGTGATGAAGCGGCTGTAAACATCTTCCACCTGATTGCCGGAAATGGTCGCGTCCGTCCAGTGATAAACCAGCGCGTCCGGCAGGGTCATCTGGTCGGGCAGGAATCGAATCTGCGCGTCGAGGCGTGTCTTGGGCAGGCTGTGCGTGGCAAAGGTGACCCCGAAACGCGCCGATGGCGGCAGCAGCGCGAGCAACCCCTGCACGAACAGAACGCGCGTTTCCAGTTCCGGCGGGGCGTTCTGGATGACCAGCGGTACGCCCTGCACGATGGCTGCCAGCAGCATCTCAATGGTATCAATCCGGTTACGCGTGCAGCTCATCAGGCTCAGAATGTCATCAATCTGCGCTTCGGCGGAGGGCGCTTCGACCGCCGGCAGCGCCAGCGGCGCGAGCTTCTTACCCGGCTCGGTATACACCGGCGGGCGATCTTCCGCCAGCCGCAGCAGCGCCTTCAGATTGCCGCCGACCGCGCGCAGCATCTCCGGCGGGGTGATGATGTAATGCAGGCTGGTGTTACTGGCTTCGCCCAGCGCCGACTGCACCATGATGAACGGCAGATGCTGCTTGCCGCGCACCAGCGCCCACGCGCCATTGGCCGAATTTGGCAGCGGCGGCAGCAGCGCCTGTTTGACCGCTTCGGCCACATACTCCGACTTGACCCCCGCCGACGACGCCAGCAGGCGCAGTTCGCCATCCGGCTTACCCTCGCGCACTGTCTGGCCGTAATAGAAATGCTCCAGCACGTAATCTACGGAAGCGGTCATTGCTTATCTTTCTGTACAATTCTGATTATGAGGTTTATAAACCCAATTACCCCTTTACTATAGATCAGTCCCCGATTCCCTGCCAGAGTACGGTTGTCCCCACCCGCCGCCGCCGGGTGTTTCGATCACCACCCGGTCACCGGCCTGCACCGCGCCGGTATATTTACCGCCAACAACTTCAACTGGTTGGTCCGGCTGCCTCTCCCTTCGCCCTGAGGGGGCCGCCCGCATTATCACGTTATGGCCGGGCTGTCCCGGCTCACCGCCTTCCAGGCTGTAGGGCGCATACACCCGCCGCTCGCTGTTGATCGTCACCGCCGCCGGCGCGAGAAATTCGTACACACGCCGGAGGCCGTCGCCGCCGTTATGCCGCCCCGCGCCGCCTGACCCATCGCGCAGCGCATATTCCACCACGCGCACCGGCAGCGCGTATTCCAGCGCCTCCACCGGCGTATTACGGGTGTTGGTCATATGGCTGTGCCGACCGCTCAAGCCGTCGCCCGCCGCGCCCGCGCCATGCCCGCCGCCGATGGTTTCATAGTAGACAAACGCCCGGCCATCCACCACACCGCCAAACGTGAAATTATTCATCGTGCCCTGGCTGGCGGCAGGGATACGCCCCGGCAGCGCCTTCGACAGCGCGCCGAGTACAGCATCAACAATGCGCTGGCTGGTTTCGGTGTTGCCGACCGCCACCGCCGCCGGGAAGTCCGGGTTCAGCAGGCTGTGCGGCGGCGTAACAACCGTGACCGGCTGGAAGCAGCCGTGATTCACCGGCACGTCGTCCTGCGCCAGCAGCCGCACGCAGTACCACGTCGCCGAACGTACAATCGCCTCGACCGCGTTGATATTGCCCGCCACCTGCGGCGCGCTGCCGGCGAAATCCACCACCATATGAGGCGTTTCACTATCATCGTTTATGTAGGGGCGAACCGCTGGTTCGCCCCTACCGGATTCTTCATTGAACAGGTCGCCCCTACGCGCGATTACAATTCTTACTTTGACCGGAATCCGAAATTCGGCCTGCCCATCACCTTCCATCGCATCCTCAAAGGTGTACACGCCTTCAGGGATGGCCGAAATCACGGCTTCGGTCATCCGGCGGGAATAGTCCAGCAGCGCGGCGGCATGGTCGGCCACCCGCGCCGCGCCGTGCGCCGCCACCAGCGCCAGCAGGCGGTTTTCGCCCACCCGCTGCGCCGCCAACTGCGCTTCCAGATCGCCCAGGCGTTCTTCCGGCGCGCGGCTGTTGGCCGTGATAAGCGCCAGCAGGCTGTTGTTGCGCTGGCCGGCGTTCATCAATTTTACGGGCGGAATGATAATCCCTTCCTGATATAACTCGGTGCTGAGAGGCAGCGACCCCGGCGACATGCCGCCCACATCGGCATGATGGGCGCGGCTGGCGACAAAAAAGGCCGCTTTATCACCGACAAATACCGGCGATACCATCGTGATATCCGGCAGGTGCGTGCCGCCGTGATATGGGTCATTGAGGATAATCACGTCGCCCGGTTGGAGCGAGTCAAATTCGCGCAGGGCGTATTCGACCGAGGCGGGCATACTGCCCAGATGCACCGGGATATGCGCGGCCTGCGCCACCATGCGCGCCTGAGCATCAAACACGGCGCAGGAAAAATCCAGCCGTTCGCGGATGTTGGGGCTGAAGCTGGCGCGCTGCAACGTCACGCCCATTTCTTCGGCCACCGACGCAAACAGATTTTTAAAGACTTCAAGGGAGATGGCATCTACGGGCATTAATAAACCTTATCCATAGGGCGCTTGTGCCAACTTGCCCAGCAGCGGCACAAAGTGTTTGACATTACGTGTATACAGGGGCAGTTGCAGGCGATAACTCGGCGCAGCAATCAGGCAGTCGAAAGCATCTACATTGTGACTTAAACGGTAACGGATGATCTGCTGCGTTGCCCAATCAAAATCGGATACTGTAAATTCGACCAATTCAAATTCGTTCAACAAGGCTAACGCCCGCCTCAAACCAACGGAATCGCGCGCGCCTTCGATGACTTCCAGCCAGACAGCGCGAGTAATGCCCAGTCTGCCCTGCTCGGCAACCCAGGCACGCGCGACTTCTCGCTCACGCAGCAAATCAACGACGATATTCGAATCCAGCAGACCTGTTACCATCCTCGCTTCTCTCTTCGCTTGCGCCGCTGTTCCTTGATCCATTCAACGCTGTCCGTAATACCGTAATCTGCCCATGCACCAATAGCCGGATTCCTGGCAATTTCTGCGCCAGTCTTCGGATTAGGCCGCATCAAGGCTACGATTTCTTCATCAGTAAGCGGCGCTTCATCGAGTTTATCATCAACGGGAGATTCGTTCGTCACACGCAGCACGACCTCCACCTCGCCATCGGGCACATCGTCGGGCAGATCAACCTTGAGTTCACCATCCTTGATGTAACCTTTCACCATCACATAATTCACAGCCATGTCATTATCTCCATGCACTACCCTGCTATTCAATATTATAACGCTGCCTCAGCCGTCCCATGTCAGCCAGGCCGGTTGGAAATCGCTGACCGCCTGCCCGACCAGCCCGTGCAGCGATGCGTGCTCCACATGCAGCAGACGAAGCTGCGACAGCCGGTCATCGTAGCTAACAAACATCAGCCGCGTGCCGTCCGGCGACCAGGCTGGCAGCCAGTCAAAGCCGACGCTGGTGGTCAACTGGCGCGGCTGATGACAGTCCGGCGGTTCGGCCAGCCGACCATCCAGCGACAGACGGCAGCCAGCATCCACCAGATAAATGTCCGAGTTGTCGGCGGCGAAGGCCATCACCGCCAGCCGCGTGCCGTCCGGCGACCAGTTCAGGCGGCGCACATCCAGCGCGGCGGGGGTCAGGCGGCGCAGGTTCGCGCCATCAGCATCCACCACATACGCCCCAACCGCCGCGCCTGTAAAAGCGGTAAAGGCTAACCGCGTGCCATCGGGCGACCACGCCAGATTGTTGTAGCTGCCGCCAAGTGGATTCAGCCGCAGCAGCAGGTCGCCGGTCTGCGCGTCGGCCACATGCAGCCCACCAGCGACAAAGGCCAACCGCGTGCCATCCGGCGACCAGGCCGGTCGCTGAAAGCTCATCGGCAGATCGGACAGCCGGCGCAGGCCGGTGCCATCCACATTTACGACATACAGATGAGGAAAGTCGCCGTCGCTGCCGGTGGAGATAAACGCGAGGCGGCGGCTGTCCGGCGACCACGCGGGATAATCATTAAACCCCCACGCGCCGCTGACGTTGACCGGATTCAGGCCGTTCAGGTCGGACACATACAGCCGCGAGAGTTCGTCAAAACGCTGCACGACGAACGCAAGACGGCGGCCATCGGGCGCGAAAGCGGTCTGCGTCACATTGGTGGGCAGCGTGAACAGGTGATGGCGAAACCGGCGATCCACATCCATCAGCATCAACTGACCGCCGCGCGCCCGCGTCGCGGTGGTGATATAGGCGACCTGCCCGGACACCGGCAGCGCGCTCGCC
>JARKOK010000448.1 GCA_029975765.1 Aggregatilineales bacterium | reverse complement strand
CGCGAGTCCGGTATCGGTAGCCGTCATATCGGCCTACCTGACATTTTTCCCGGTGACGATCAATACCCTGCGCGGCTTAAAGTCGCCGCATCCAACCGCGCTGGAACTGATGCAGTCCTACGCCGCTTCCCCCTGGACGATTCTGTGGAAGCTGCGCCTGCCGGCAGCGCTACCGTACATCTTCACAGCACTCAAAGTCTCGGCAACAGCCAGCGTGGTCGGCGCGATCATTGGCGAACTGCCGTCCGGGATTGGTGACGGCCTGGGCCGCGCGATCCTGGACTTTAACCAGTATTACACATCCGACCCGGCCAAACTGTGGGCAGCAATCTTTATCGCGGCGCTGGTTGGCATCGGTTTCTTTGTCATCGTCGGGCTGGCCGAACGCTGGTTAATGCCCAAACGCGCCGCGCTGGAATAAGGAACAAATGAATGGCTGAAAGTACCACGCCGGTGATTCTGGCAAAAAACGTCAACAAGATTTTTAAGCCGAGCGGCGCGGAACAGGTGATCGCGCTGCAAAACATCAACCTGACCGTGCAGCCGGGCGAATTCATCTCATTGATCGGACCGTCAGGCTGCGGTAAGTCCACTCTGCTGCGGCTGATCGCCGACCTGATCACGCCAACCAGCGGCGAACTGAAAATCAACAATAAACCGCCGCATCAGGCGCGGCTTGACCGCGATTACGGCATGGTGTTCCAGGCGGCCACGCTGTACGACTGGCGCACCGTCAGCAAAAATGTACAGCTTCCGCTGGAGATCATGGGCTACCCCGCGCCGGAACGGCGCGCGCGGGCGCAGCAGATGCTGGAACTGGTGGAACTGGGCAAGTTCGGCGACCACTACCCGTACCAGCTTTCCGGCGGAATGCAGCAGCGAGTCGCTATCGCGCGGGCGCTGGCGTTCGAACCCTCACTGCTGCTGATGGATGAGCCGTTCGGCGCGCTGGACGAGTTCACCCGCGAACGCATGAACATGGAACTGCTGAGCATCTGGGCGCGTACCAGGATCACAATCATCTTTGTCACGCACAGCATCCCGGAAGCGGTATTCCTGTCCAACCGGGTAGTCGTCATGTCGCCGCGTCCGGGGCGCATCACGCAGATTGTGGATATTCCGCTGCCGTATCCCCGCGTCTTTGAAACGCGGGAAGACCCGGTGTTTTTCCAGAAGGTGATCGAAGTGCGTGAATTCCTGCGCGAAGCTCATGAGGTCGAGGTCGAGTAACGTCACCGAAGCGTGAGGGCCGGCGCAGCATCCAACCAGACCGATGGTTTAACCTTTCAGCGTTCTTAACAGGCGAAGTATATGGCTGAAGCAGCACAGGACAGGAATTTACAGCGCCCGTCAAACCGCGTAGGCGAACGCCTCCGGTACTATCTGCCCACGCTGGCCGTCGCGGTCGGGGTGCTGCTGGTATGGGAGTTGGGCGTGCGCATGTTCAACATCCAGCAGTTTTTGCTGCCTAAACCATCGGCCATCCTGGAAGCCCTCGTCAATGAAATTCGTCTGTTCATCACCCCCGGACAGGGGTCTATTCTGTTCCAGGCGGCGGGCGCGACACTGTGGGCGGCCTTTGGCGGCTTCTGTCTGGGCTGCGGCGCGGGCGTGCTGGTCGCGCTGGTGACAGCGCGCTGGACGATCATCAGCGAGGCGGCCATGCCGTTTGCGATTGCGGCTAACTCCGTGCCGATCATCGCCTTTGCACCGATCATGAACAACTGGTTCGGCACAACCAATCCCGCCTCGAAGATGGCAATCGTCGCCATTATCGTGTTCTTCCCCACGATGATTAACACCGTGCGCGGCCTGACGCTGATTGACGCCCGGCAACTGGAACTGATGCAGTCGTATGCCGCCACCCCGATCAAAATCCTCCTTGCGCTGCGCATCCCCAACGCCCTGCCGTACATCTTCAGCGCGCTGCGTGTCGCCAGTTCGTTAAGTGTTATCGGCGCGGTGGTTGCTGAATTTTTCGGCGGACAGCGGGCCATGCTGGGGGTGTTCATCACGCAGGAAGCGGCCAGTTTCCGGTTTGACCGTGCCTGGACAGGCATCATCATGGCCTCCCTCATTGGCCTGTCGTTCTATTTTGTGATGCTGTGGCTGGAACGCTGGCTGATGCCCTGGCATACCACATTTCGGGAAACGGATTAAGGGAATTTCCGGGCGCGGCTGTAACGCCCGTAAATTTGGGTTCCAATTTTTCAACATAAGGAGAGGGTTTAGCTATGAAGGGCGTTCGTGTTTTTCTGTTAGTTATGACCGGGATGCTGCTGGTACTGTCGTTCGCGGGGGCTGGCGCGCAGGAGCTGACCGAGGTCAAACTGCAATTGCAGTGGGTAGCCCAGTCGCAGTTCGCCGGGTATTATGCAGCAGTCGCTAAAGGCTTTTACGAAGAAGAAGGGCTGGCCGTCACCATCCTTGAGGGCGCGGTGGACATCGTGCCGCAGCAGGTGGTCGCTTCCGGCGGGGCGCAGTTTGGTATCGCCTGGGTACCGAAGGTGCTGGCCTCACGCGAAGAAGGCGCTGATCTGGTAAACATCGCCCAGATTTTCCAGCGCAGCGGCACGCTCGAAGTGTCGTTTGTGGATAAGAACATCACCAGCGTGGCCGATCTGCGCGGGATGCGCGTCGGAACATGGGGTTTTGGCAACGAGCATGAACTGTTCGCCGCGCTGCGCGCCGCCGGTATTGATCCCGATAACCCCGACGACGTGACCATCGTGCAGCAGCCGTTTGATATGTCCATGCTGCTCAACGACGAACTGGACGCCGCCGAAGCGATGACCTACAACGAGTACGCGCAGGTATTGGAACAGATCAACCCGGAAACCGGCGAACTGTACCAGCCGGAAGACCTGAATGTGATTGACTTCAACGACGTGGGCACGGCCATGCTGCAAGACCATATCTTCGCCCGCGAGTCCTGGCTGGCGGAAGCCGGCAACGAAGACATCGCCGTCAAGTTCATTCGCGCCTCGATCAAGGGCTGGATTTTCTGCCGTGACAATTTTGACGAGTGTGTGGACATCGTGCTGGACAACGGCCCCACACTCGGACAGGGTCACATGACGTGGCAGTTGAACGAAATCAACAAGCTGATCTGGCCGTCGCCGCAGGGCATCGGCATCGTTGACTCGGCGTTGTGGGATCAGACAGTCGCGGTGGCGCTGGAGGGCAAAGTCATTTCCGCCGCGCCAAGCGAAGGCGCGCTGCGTACCGATCTGGTGCAGGCCGCGCTGGACAGCCTGGGTGATGACGTGGACACAACCGGCGAAACCTGGGAACCGGTTGAGGTCGAAATCACACCCGGCGGAGAATAAACCTTAAATCGCGTAGGGGTGAACCGGCGGTTCGCCCCTACACCCGCTATCCCTTCCCCACCAGCCACGCCATCGTTTTGCCTGCCAGCCGGTCAAGCGCCTCGACCGACAGCGCGATATGTTCTTCTTTTGTGTCTTCTTCCTTCGCGTGGGACAGACCGCGCAGGCTTTGCACAAACAGCATGATGGTTGGCACGCCCGCCCGCGCCACTTCCGCCGCATCGTGCAGCGGCCCGCTTGGCAGGCGGTGCGACTGGCCGCAGGTTTCGCGGATGGCCTCGTCCGCCATTTCGATCAGCGCCGGGTCAAACGGTATCGGGTGAATCTGCCACAGGCGGCTCCATTCCTGCGTTACATTCTCCTCCGCCGCGAAGCGTTCGCTGGCGGCCTTCGCTTCGGCCAGCATTTGCGCCAGGCTGCCGGCATCCAGATGGCGCTGGTCGAGCGTGATGTCACACTGGCCGACGACCGCTGTCACGATGCCGGGTTTGGTCTCCACCCGCCCGACCGTACACACACCGCCGTGACGTTTGCCAATTTCCCGGATTTCGAGGTGCAGTTTCGAGGCCGCGCCCAGTGCGTCACGGCGCTGGTTCATCGGCGTTGAGCCAGCGTGCGCCGACTGCCCCACAAATCGAATCGCGTGGCGTTCCACCCCGAACGTCCCCAGCACCACACCCAGCGGCAGGTTCAGACTTTCCAGCACCGGCCCCTGTTCAATGTGCAGTTCCAGATAGGCCGCCGCATTTTTGAACTGCCGCCCGGCATCCTTGGCGTGGTCGAGGTCAACCCCGAACCGCGCCAGCGCATCCACCAGTTTTATGCCGTCTCTATCCGTCAGACCGCGCAGGTCGTCGGGGTTCATCGTACCGGAGGCGGCGCTCGAACCGATCAGGCTGCGCCCGAAGCGCGCGCCTTCTTCGTCCGCCCAATCCACCAGCCGCACCGTGACCGGCGGTGTGCCTTCGGCGGCGATACGCCGCAGCACTTCCAGCCCGGCGATGACGTTCAGGCAGCCATCCAGCCAGCCGCCGTTGGGCACCGAATCAAGATGCCCGCCGATGAGCATCGCCTGATCGGACGCGCCGCGCAGGGTCGCC
>JARKOK010000054.1 GCA_029975765.1 Aggregatilineales bacterium | reverse complement strand
GCCTTTGGCTACGGTGTGCAAAAAGACCCGGAAACCTGGTGGCAGCTAGACCTGCCCGAAATGGGGATTGATACACATAAAGGTCAATAGGCTGCCGGGTGCCGTTCAGGTCGCAGCGATTAAGCCGGCTTCCATCGAAATAGATATGATAGAGGTTTGGACTTACTCCGAAAAAACGGAGAGAAGGGATGGTCCAATCTACAGAATGGAAAGGAGCAGGATCATGGAAAAACAACGGCGTCAATATAGGGCTGAATTTCGAGAGGAAGCGTTGCGAGTGTGGAAGAGCAGCGGGAAAAGTGCAGTCGAAGTGGAACAGGATTGAGGGATCACAGCCGGTCTGTTGAGTAAGTGGAAAGCGCGACAACCGCACCGGGGAGAACCAGCGTCAACCGATACCACCACGATTGTCACGTCATCGCTATCGGTTGCACCATGATTATCGGTGACGGTGAGGGTGAGGGTGTGGGTGCCGGGAGTGAGGTTGACTACGGGATTGATGATATTGGCGATTTCAATCTCATTCTCACTCCACGAGTAGCTGACAATGCTCCCATCTGGGTCTGAGTCAGTGCTCATCGATCCGTCTAGTGTCACTTGCGCCGTTGGGCTATAGGACGACACCGCGCGTTGGTCTGGACCAGCATTGGCTACCGGTGCTTGATTTACATATGGTTCAAGGAAATAAGCTGTGTTATCTGCCTCAGCAGCCCAACCGACAGTGTTATCGCTTAATTCGATCTGCCACCAACGATAACCATCTGCACAAGATGGCCCGCCAATAACACCAAAGACAGTTCCTTCCGGCATCAATGTGATTTCTTGCCCATCAGTTCCCGGCGCTGCACGTAAGCGGCTGGGTGTACCATCGGTGAACGCTACATGCCCTTGCACACTTACCTGAAGACGAGCAGGTAAACTTTCATCAAAAAGGCATGTAAGGGCTTGTTTCTCTTGTTCGGAAGCAGCGAGATGCCAATCTTCACCTGCAATTGGCTCAGGAAATACTGCTTCTGGGATACGCACAAAATCTACCGATTTTATAGTATCGTCGGCTATTTGCACGATGCTGTAAACGGTGTCCCTCGTCACTCGATCCATACCAGCAGACAGTAACAAATCTCCTACCCCTAACCAATGAAACAGTTTTCCCGGTGATTTAACCGATTGCTCGACACTGAGCTGCCAGCTACCACCCACATTCTGAAATCCTAAGACGACGACGGCTGTCGGTTTGTCTGCTCCTCGAGTATGCATGAGAAGGTGCTGTCCATCCTGGCTCCAAATACCCAATCCTTGAATAAGAGGATCAGGCAGCAGCGTATCCAACGAGATTGTTTCGTCGGTCACAGCGTTCCATAGAAAGCTGAGTTCAATAGGCTCTTCAGCAGTTGGCCCACCTTCATATTGAATGATTTTGTCAGGATTTCCTCCCGAGATTTGGATGACAAACCATTCATTAAAAAACGGATTTGGGATGACCTTCACAGGATTATTGATAAGCCTTATCCGAGAAATTCCTGAGGGAAACGGAAGATCAGTGTATATTTGATAATCCTGAAAACGACGCAAGGTGTTCAGCAGACCAGAGGTAACATCGAGGGTATCAGTTCTATGAATATCGCCCGGCGGGTTAACATCACCTATATCCTCAGATGTATTATAGAAAACTTTCGTTCCATCCACTGACCATTCTAGGGGATAAAGAGCGCTTGTTTGTACCGTAAGAGAACCAAAGATTTGCTTGCTTGCGGTGTTGACATCCACAATGTTAGCTACATTCAAATTTCCATTGAAGTAGGCCAGGCGATCTCCTTCAGGTGAAAACTTAGGATCATAGTCCGGGAACTCTCCTTGGGACGGAGGGATAAGTGTCTGTACATCGCCAGTGAAGGTATCCAGCATCACCAGACTGTTTTTGTAAATTGTGAGAGCAAGTTTACCATGTACAGGCTGAAGGATTGTAACCCCAGAAGTTTGTACTGCTTCTGCCTGAATCGCTCCCACAACAATGAGTAATAGCGCAAAAGCTGATTTTCTAAGCAATAGCTTCATCCTGACTACTCCTTGCAGAATTGTCTTGATTGTCCCAGAGCGCCACATTTGTTAACGCGTCCTTCCTGGTTGCATATGGACATCAATATTAATAGCTGGATCAATCCGCTCATTGAATCCATTGTCACTGGGTTGCCCCTTAGTAAAGGCAGCATCGTTATTCTGATCCACAAAGACAGAATAATGCAGATGTTTGCCGGTTGAGAACCCAATTAAGGTTGCAACCCCAATGGAATCTCCCATATTCACACGACAGCTACTGGTTGGGTTGGCTTGAGCAGTTTGCCAGATGTCCAGGCGACTACCTGTGTTTCCGTGAAAAGAGCAATTTGCTTTCCAATCGGTGTAATGATTTTCAGGATTAACGTGATAAACTCCGACCCGATACCCTTCGCAAAAGTGTAAACCATCAGTGGTCATGGGACACAAAAGGTGGGAAGTCAAGAAAAACTGATATGCGCGTGCGTCAGTTTTTCGCTCCTTTTGTGCCCGGAGGGCGGTTAGCCATCATTTTACGGGTAAACAAAAAGTCGCTCTTTGAGAGCGACTTTTTTCATAAATGATCCTGCTGGGTGCTTAATCGTGCCTGGAGGGATTCGAACCCCCGGCCCTTTGCTCCGTAGGCAAATGCTCTATCCACTGAGCTACAGGCACTTGATGACCCGAATCCTAACATGAATAGCAGGCAGGGTCAAGACGCAATTTGCGAGGGCATATTATAATATGCCGGTCACGGCGGCTGCTGTTCAGGCAGGCGCGGGTATGGGGCGATCTCGATCCGATTAACAACAAGGGAGCATGTTCACATGGGCGCACAGGAACACCGTGAGAAGGCCGGGCATGGCCCGGTGACGGTGGCGATTGTCACTGTCAGCGATACACGCACGCCGGACAGTGATGCCAACCGTCAGTATATCGAAAGTCGAATGGCCGAACTCGGTCACATCGTCGCGGCCTACCGACTGATCAAGGATGAACCCGATCAGGTGGCTGGCGCGCTGGATGAACTGGCGGCCATGCCGGGTGTGCAGTTGATACTGTTCAATGGCGGGACGGGCATCAGCCCGCGTGATACGACCTATGATGTGGTGAGCCGGATGCTGGAAAAAACGCTGCCCGGTTTTGGTGAGTTGTTCCGCCTGCTGAGCTTTCAGGAAGTGGGGGCGGCGGCTATGTTCAGCCGGGCGACGGCGGGAGTGTGCCGGGGAACACTGGTTTTTTCGATGCCTGGCAGCCCGAACGCGGTGCAGGTCGCGCTGGAAAAGCTGATCATTCCGGAGATCAATCATCTGGCGTGGGAAATCGCGCGGAAGAATTAGTCTGTAAGGCCAGGCGCAGCGACAGATATTAGGGTCACCAATTCCAGCGTTTCTGTTATAGATCGGTTTATAAGAATTCCTCCAACGTTCGCTTTACGTTATTCTTGCGCCTGCTGTGGCACGATGCGCCTTATAAGATTATGAGACGGAGGTGCAGCAGATGGCACAGCAACCGGATATTGACCCGATTGACCGCCGCGAGCAGGTACGGGTGGATCGCAGCGGTAGTTCCGTTCGCCGCCAGCGGGTGATTAAGGACGAGGGCGCGGAACGGCAGAATACGATTGCCCGCGTCAACCAGATCATCTGGATCATTTTTGGTATCGTGATCGGCTTGATCGCGTTTCGGATTGTGCTACGGCTGATTGTCGCCAACCCGGAGGCCACGTTCGCGCAGTTTGTCTACAACGTGACCGACATTTTCCTGTGGCCGTTCTACGGTCTGACTGCCACACCAACGACGACCAGTGGCGTGGCGTTTGAGATTTCGTCGGTGATTGCGATGGTGGTCTATGCGCTGGTGGCCTGGGTGCTCACGCTGCTGGTGCGCGCGCTGTTTACCAAAACGCGCGTTCGCAAGGTAGAGACGTTCGAGAGCGACTAAACCGGCAGGTTGCGCGGGGCGGCACACTTCTGGTATCGTTGCCGGTCAAACCCATGTACGGAGTGTGCCGCTATGATGCGTAACTTTGTCCTGATCGGATTGATTGTCCTCATGCTGGCAGCTGCGCTGATGCTGACCAGCCAGCAGCCAACTACTGCCCAACCCAAGCCGGTTAATTTCCGCGCCCTGCTGGAACGCCTTAACACAGAAGGCAGCCGGTTCACAATCCAGGTAGCCGCGCCGTTTATCGCCGGTGAAACACTCCTCAGCCTGCCGGACACTGCCCGGCAGCTATCGGACATTGGCGATGATTATCTGTGTGTCAGCCAGCCCTGGAACGATGGCAGCCGCACCTACTGCACCCCGTACACCAACGTCGTGAGCATCAGTTTCATCGAGTAGCCTTCAGTCTGTCGGCGGCGGTCTTTCGTCCCGTATTTTCACGTGCTTCTCACGTTGGTCGGGTATGCTGGATTTGTGAACAGCAGCACAAACGGCCTGATGGGGTTACCGGACTGACGATTGAGGGCGATGGATGATGGGACGATGGATAATTCTGGCGGTGCTGGCGCTGGCCGTCATGGTGTTTGGCTTCAGTCTGATGGATGCGGGCGGTAACGGGGAGGTAAGCGCCGAAGCGGTACTGACGACGGTAAACGCCGACATCAGCGGTTTCGCGCGGGCGGTTGATCCCTGGGACTGGCAGTTTCCGCAGGATTTTGGGGCGCATCCCGCTTTTCAGACGGAATGGTGGTATTACACCGGCAACGTACAAACGGCGACGGGGCGGCATTTCGGCTACCAGTTCACCATTTTCCGGCGCGCGCTGACGCCGCAGCCTGCATCGCCTCAGGCCGGACGTTCCGAATGGCGCGCGAACCAGATATACATGGCGCATTTTGCCGTGACCGATGTGGATGGCGGGCGCTACTTTCACGAACAGCGGTTCAGCCGGGGCAGCGCCGATCTGGCCGGGGCGACCGTTGAGCCAGTGTACCGGGTGTGGCTGGAAAACTGGCAGGTGACTGCCGCCGATGACAGTGCGCAGCAGACCTACATCACCGCCCAGGGGGCTGATTTCGGCGTTAAGCTGGCGCTGGAGCAGGTTAAAGCGCCCGCGCTGCAAGGGAATAACGGCCTCAGCCCCAAGAGCGAAGAACCGGGCAATGCCAGCTACTACTACAGCCTGACACGCCTGAAGACCAGCGGCACGATCACTGTGAACGGCGAAACCTTCGAGGTCAGCGGCGCGACGTGGAAAGACCACGAATTCAGCACCAGCGCCCTGGGCGGCAGCGCGCAAGGCTGGGACTGGTTCGGTTTGCAGCTCGATGATAACCGCGAGCTGATGCTGGGGCAGATACGGCTGGCGGACGGCGCGCGCGAACCGGCCTTTGGCGGCCTGCTGGTGAACGCCGATGGCAGCACCCGTTATCTGCACGCGGACGATTTCAGCCTGGAAGTGACCGGTACATGGACAAGCCCGCACACGGGCGCGGTGTATCCGGCAGGCTGGAACATCACCGTCAACACCGACAGCGATGCCCCGCTCAATTTCACGCTGACGCCGCTGCTGGCCGACCAGGAATTACACGGCGGCGGTGGGGTGGATTACTGGGAAGGCGCGGTGCGGATCAGCGGCGGCGCGACCGGTTATGGTTATGCCGAACTGACCGGCTACGCGCAGGCGATGACCGGGCGGTTCTGACATGGTGCTGTTGATTCCATGCTTCCACCCTGGTCGGAATCGGTTATAATAACAGCAGCCATAAAAACACAGCCTCGTTGGTAGTCGAGGCGTAGCTCCTCACGAGTTATCCGTAGCCGTCCTTTCCAGGAATGTCCGTTGGCATGGTTTTAGGATTCCCTGGAGAGGACACCATGCGGCTGACGATTCTGTTTGACCCCCCGTACTGGATTGGCCTGCTGGAAGATGAACGCGATGGCAGGCTGTACGCTGCGCGCCACATCTTTGGCGCTGAACCGAGCGACCCGGAAGTGTATGATTTTGTGCTGCATCATCTGTCGGAATTGTGCCAGCAGATGCAGGTCGGGCTTCCAATTGAAACAAGGGACACCAAACATGTGAATCCTAAACGTGTGCAGCGTGATATTCGCCGTGAACTGCGGCAGGTGGGTATAACGACCAGGTCCCAGGAAGCCATGCGGCTGCAATACGAAGCCAACAAACGTGAGCGCCAGTTGCAGAGCCGCGCGCAGCGCGAGGCGGAACGGGCGCACAGACGCGCTGCTGCTCGGGAGAAGGCAAAAGCGCGGCACAAAGGCCATTAGCTAAACCTGTACCCCAGACTCTAGGGGGAAAATGAAAGGCAAAAGTGACGTATAATAAAGGTTGGGGTGAATAGGCGTGGGAGAAAGACTCATGATTGAATGGCTGATAACAGAACCCAACATCGTTTACCTCATTCTGGTAGCGGGTCTGTGGACGGCGGTAACGGCAGCCTACGTGCCGGGGACGGGGATACTGGAACTGGCGGCGCTGGCGGCGTTGGTGCTGGTGATCCTGATTTTGCAGGCGATGCCGGTTAACTGGTTTGCCATGCTGCTGCTGGTCGTGGGTGTGTTGAGTTTCCTGCTCATTCCATTTCTCAACCAGCGATGGGCGCGGATCGCGGAACTGGGCCTTGTGCCGCAGGCGGTTGGCGGTTACTTTCTGTTCAACGGAGCGCCGGTTTCCGTGCTGTTGATTGCGGTGACGATTGCCGTTTCGATTATCTACCACCGGTTCGCGCTGCTGCCGCTGCTGACGCGCGCGCGCCAGCACAACGCCGTGATTGATGACAACGGCCAGTTGGTCGGTGCTGCCGGGCGGGTGGCAAAACCCTTTGAGCGCGCCGGGCGGATGTATATCGGTACGGTCAATGTGAATGCCGAACAATGGACGGCTACCAGCGATAAACCACTGGAAGCGGGGGATGAAATCGTGGTCGTCGAACGCGACGGCTTGCAGCTAGAGGTGCAGGGCATCAAACATAAACACACAGTGGAGGAAGACTAACGATGGATCAATTTACGCTGATACTCGTCATATTCGTTGTCCTGGTGCTGTTCTACATTATCACGCGCATGATTCGGATTGTGCCGGAGACCGAACGGTTGGTCGTACTGGCGTTAGGCCGTTATGCCGGAACGCGCGGCCCCGGTATCGTGCTCATCATCCCGATCATCGAGCAGGCGCGGAAAGTGGATATCCGCGAAAAATTCCTGGACATTCCATCACAGACGGCCATCACCAAGGACAACGCGCCGATTTCCATTGACTTCCTGGTGTATTACCGTGTGATTGATCCCAAACGCGCGGTTTTGCAGGTTGAAAACGTGGTGAGCGCAGCGGTGAATATCGCGACGACCACGCTGCGCGCCGTCATCGGTGACATCAGCCTGGACGATGTGCTGGCGAAACGGGAGCAGATTAACGATACGCTGCGGGTGAAGCTGGACGAAATCACCGAACGCTGGGGTATGAAAGTGACGACGGTCGAAATCCGTGAAATTCAGCCGCCGCGCGATGTGCAGGACGCGATGAACCGCCAGATGACCGCCGAACGTGAACGCCGCGCCACGGTCACACGGGCCAGCGGTGAACGGGAAGCCGCGATTGCGGTAGCCGAAGGTGAGAAACAGGCGGCGGTGCTTCGCGCGCAGGGGTCGAAAGAATCGTCCATTCTCCAGGCGGAAGGTGAACGTCAGGCGCAGCTTTTGCGCGCGCAGGGTTACGCCGATGCGCTGAAAGCGATTCACGGTGAAGCCAAGGACGTGGACATCAACACGATGGCGCTGCAATACATGGAAACGCTGCGGGAGCTTGGAGCCAGCCCTTCGACCAAGTTTGTGCTGCCAATGGAACTGGCGACGATGGCACAGCAGATTGTGACCACGATGGCCGGGAATGGTAAAGCACAGCCGGTACGCCGTGACGGTCAGGTCGGGGATTAGAGCTAAAAAGCTGTAGGGACACGATCTGTCGTGTCCGAAATACGAAGGAAGCCGTAGGGACATGGCGCCGCCATGTCCCTGCATTTCCGTGTATTATTCCCCGGCAGGCGGCGGTACGGGTAAATCCTCGACGGCCACGTCTTTCCACTTTTTGCCTTCATCCACCAGCATCACCGGCAGTCCATCCCGAATCGGATACTTGTAGCCGGAGTCGGGGCTGACGAGCCAGCACCCCTTCACCAGTTCGAGGCGGCCTGGGTCATCGCCGCGATCCTTATAATGCACGGCCACCGGGCAGCGGAGGATTTCGAGCAGTTGCGGGTCAATCGGCGGTGCAGACTCAGACATGGTAGACTTTCCTGATCGTTGATGTTTGTTAGGAAGCAGAGTATAGCCGCGCCGGTTATGACCGTCAATGACGCGCTGCCATCTACTAATCAATCAGACTTCTGTGTTTTCCTTTTGCCCCCGACTTTAGGCTAAGCTACAATACGCGCTGGATAAGATTTCTTTATAAATGACAGGGGCTTACTGCCGATGCGGGGTACTCGTTTGTTTTTTGCTGTCTGTCTGGTTGTCAGCGCCGCCGCCATTGTGCTGGTATTGGCTGCCGTACCCCCGCGTGAGGTCACGGCGGAAGCGGCTGCCGGCGCGAATGTATGGCGGGCCTATCGCTGCGAAGGCTGCCACACGCTGTACGGTATGGGCGGCGCGTATGCGCCTGATCTCACCCACATTTACGCCCAGCGCGGCGCGGATTATTTGCGTGAATTTCTGGTAAACCCGGCGGCGTTTCATCCCGGCGGGCGAATGATGCCCGCTTTTGGCCTCACGCGGAGTGAAACCGACAATCTGCTGGCTTTCTTACAGTGGGCAGACGAACAGGCGGCCAGTTGGCCGCCGCGTCCGATTCAGGTGGCTGGCGGCGGCAGTATTGGGCTGGAGAGTGACGACGCCGGCACGACAGCCTCGCTGCCTGCCGACCCCGCCGCACGCGGCGAATACTGGTTCAAGCGACCGCCGGCCATCTGCGCCACCTGTCACGCGCTGGCGGCGGATACCGTGATCGTTGGGCCGTCGCTGGCCGGGATTGCCAGCCGTGCTGCCGACCGCGTGCCCGGCCAGAGTGCCGAAGCCTATCTGCGCGACTCGATCATCAATCCCGGCCATTTTATCGTACCGGGGTTTCCCGATGTGATGCAGCGCAACCTGGGCGAAAAACTGAGCGCCGAGCAGATTAACGACATCATCACGTTTCTGCTGACGCTGGAGTAGGGACAAAGTATATCTCGTCCTAGATGCACGCAGTCCAGACCTTTCTAGCGTTCTTGGCGGTTCAAACTGGAATAATAAAATGACACAGACGCAAAAGACGGCTTATCGTTTGCTGGTGCAGATGCTGGTTATGCTGCTGCTGTATGCGCTGGCGGCGCTGCTGGGGGCGGTTAAATTCCTGTCACCGGATGACGTGCTGGCAGGGTCGCTGCCCTATAACCAGGTGGGGGCGCTGGCGAATGTCCTGCTGCAACTGGCGGTGCTGACCGGGCTGCTGGGCGGTGGGGTGTACGCGGCGCTCACTGTTCGGGCGGACGCGCGCCTGCCGCATGAACGCCTGGTGCGGGTGGGCGCGGGGCTGTGGACGGCGCTGCTGGCGCTGGCGGTGATCGCCGGGCTGCTGGGGGTGCTGGAAGGACGGCATCTGCTGGAACTGCCGCCGCTGCTGGACGCGCTTCAGATCGCCGCTGCCGGGGTGATCGGACTGGCTGTAATGACCAGCAAGCCACGTTTACCGGCTGTACAGGTCTGGCTGGTCGGGCTGGGGATCAGTCTGCTGGCCGGTCTCGCCGGTCTGATCGTTCCGGGGGATTTCATCCAGGCGCGGGCGCTGCAAACGCTGGTTGCCGGTATGACCCTCTATGTGGCCTATCCGCTGATGGCCGTCGCGCTTGGTTTCTGGCTGATGCAGCGTTTCAGCAACGTGACCCCGACCTGGGCGGATACCGGCATTTACAGCGTGGCCGGTTTGGTGACGGCGGCGGGGGCGCTGCTGGTGCTGCCGCCGTTGTATGCGCTGGAGGCAGCGGAGTGGGTTGGCGCGCTGGGGACAATCAGCGCCGTCGTGATCCCGGTCTGTTATCTGATTTTTGCCGCGCATGGTTATCGCGCCCTGTCCGACCGCAACCCGACGCAGACGCTGGCGGCGCACTGGTTCGCGCTGGCGCTGCTGCTGTTCCTGCTGGGGCCGGGGCTGCTGGGGGCGCTGCAAGCCGTGCCGGACATCAGCCGGTATACACTTGGCACACGTTTAAGCGACCTGCAAACCATGCTGACAGTGTTCGCGCCGGCGGCGCTGGCGCTGGGCGTTGCCAATCAGGTGGCTGCCGAACTGCGAGGCCATAATCGCCGCGTGACGGGTTTCATACCGTTCTGGCTGGCCGCGTTTGGTATGGTGATCGCCGCGCTGGCGGCAGGCGCGGCAGGTGTGGCGCAGACATATCTGGAACGCCTGCTGAGTGTGGGCTATCTGGACACCCAAACGCTGCTGGTGCCGCTGTATACGCTGTGGCTGGGCGGGCTGGCGCTGGCGGCGCTGGGGCTGGTGATCTACGCGCTCACCTTCTGGCGGCGGCGACCTGTGGCATAATGAGAGAAGCCTCGGGACGCAAATCACCCACATTCTTGAACATGAGTTGTAAAAGGGAGTGCGGAAAATGGCAACGGTTGAACGGGAGATTGTGATTAACAGGCCGCCGGAGCAGGTCGCGGCGTACATGGACACGGCCCGCAGTTGGCCGGAGTGGTTCGCCGGGGTGCAGAGCGCCGAACCGGATGCCGCGCATCCGGCGGTGGGCAGCGCCGTCAAAGTGGCTTACAAATCAATGGGCACCACCTTCAATCTGACGATGACGCTGGACGAGTACCAGCGCGGACGGCTGGCGAATTATCAACTGGCGGGTATGATCACCGGCGTGAACCGCTTCACGCTGTCGCCGGAGGGCGATGGGACGCGCGTCCACGCCTTTTTTGATTATGATGTGCCGGGCGGTGGGTTGGGGAAAATCTTCGATAAACTGGTGCTGGAACGCGCCAATGCTGAGAATCTCGAAAAAAGTCTGATAACGCTGAAAGCCAGGCTGGAAGGATAAACAGAACGCCGGCCATCTGATTATGACAGGTTGTGCCGCAGGGACACGGCAGCGCCGTGTCCCTGGGATAGCTTATGCCGGCTCAGGCGTACAGGACATACTGCTTCAGGAACGCCAGTACCGCGTTGTAGAAATGTTCGATGGTTTCCGGTTTACGCCAGCCGTGCCCCTCGCCGGCGTAGACATGGTAAACATGCGGTACGTTCCGCGCGCGCAGGGATTCCACGATGCTGTCCGACTGGTTGCGCGGCACGACCTGATCATCCTCACCCTGAAACACGGCAATCGGGTCTGTGATTTTGTTCGCATGGAAGATCGGTGACCGGGCGCGGTACAGGTCGGCGGCTTCAGGCAGCGGACCAAGCAGCGAGTCGGTGTATCGTTCCTCGAACTTGTGTGTATCGGATGCCAGCGCGAACTGGTTGCTCACGCCGTAGGCACAGATGGCGGCTTTATAGAAACCCGGTTTTTCTACCAGGGATTGCAGGACGGTGAACCCCCCGGCGCTGCCGCCCATGATGACGAACCGCGTGGGGTCGGCCAGACCTTCGTTTGCCAGATACGCCGCGCCGGTGGCCGAGTCTTCAACATCATACACGCCCCAGCAGCCGCGCAGTTTATCCATATAGGCTTTGCCGTAGCCGGTGCTGCCCCGGTAGTTGACCATCAGAAAGGCATAACCGCGCGTGGCGAAGAACTGCGCCATTGGCGAATACCCCGCCCGCGCCTGCGACGTTGGCCCGCCGTGAACATGCACGATCAGCGGCGGCGTGCCGATGCCGGTAAACTGCTGGCTGGTCGGGGGATAATACAGGCCATAAGCGGTTTCGCCGTCATGCCCGCGCCAGCTTACCGGCTGGCCTTCCGCCAGTTGTTCCGGCGGGATGGTTTCCGTTCCGGCGCGGCGATGGATGCGTTCGCCTTCATCCAGGATAACCGCGATGGTAGGTGGGTCGGCGGGTGTGGCTGCGAGGTGCGCCGGCAGATCGGGTTCGCCAAACGGGAGGCTGACGATTCGCGGCGAGATGCGTGTTGAGGCCGCGATAACCGCTACCATATTTTCGTTCGGCGCAACGGCGACCTGCGCCAGATTGGTGTAGGCGTCCAGTCCCGGCACGCGCGAAGCGGTGCCGGAGCGAACGTGATACTGCCACAGGCTTTCAAAGCCCTGAACGTTCTTAATGTAGACCAGATACTTACTATCGGCTGACCAGCCGTAAGTGCGCACGCCCTGCACCCAGGCGGGCGCGCCGTGATCGGCCTCATCGGTCGTTAACTGGTGGTGCGTCTGCTGCTGGAGATCATAAACGTAAAGCTGATTCCAGCCCGTCTGGTCGCTGACATAGGCCAGATAGCGGCCATCCGGTGAGAATTCCGGCTGGAAGATGGCGACGGTTTCGCTGCCGGCCAGCGTTTCGGCGGCAGCGGCGAACACCATATCGCGGTCATAGTCCAGCGTCAGCAGGCGCAGTTCGGTGCCGTCCCAGGGCATCTGAGGGCGATTCCAGGCGATATACGCCAGATGCGTACCCTGCGGGTGCCAGGCCGGCTGCATGATAAAATCCGCGCCATCAGCAAATTTGCGCGGCCAGGTCTGCCCGTCTGTGTCTACCAGCGCGAGACAGTCGTTACGTTCGTAACTGTGGACAAAGGCCAGCCACCTGCCGTCGGGCGAAACACGCGGTGCGGCGGCCTCGCCAAACGCAGGGGTGATAGCGCGGGCGCTGCCGCCGTCGAGCGCCTGCCGGTACAGCCGTCCGCCCGGCCCGGCAAAATAGACCTGCCCGCCCGCCGCCGTAAAGTCGCCGCCGCCGTAACCGACGCGGGCGCGCACAGACAGGTCGCTGGTGAGGTCGCGCGGGGCGTTAATACCGGACTGGGCGACCAGCACACCCTGCGCGCCCCGGCCTTCCAGCCAGACGAGAGTGGTGCCGTCCCACTGCACATCATCCAGCCGCAAGGACGCGGCCAGCGCCCTGGGTGACAGTGGGCTGTTCCAGGTGCCAAACTGCCGTGATGGTAAGGTCATGATGTTTGCTCCTGAGGATGAAACAGGCAAAAAAAACGCCCCGTTGCCGGGGCGCTGGTTGTCAGGTGTGGAGCTGTAAAATGTATTTAATAACCTTTTTTTCTGGTGCTCCACACCAAACTTTAAGTTTCTATTTGTCAGTATATGGACATTCCTATCGGGAGTCAACCACCTGTCCTACATCAAAAGTAGGAGAGTCGGTGGCTCACAATTTTGATTATCGTTAGTTCCACACGGAACAAGCGGCGCGAAAATTATGAAAACTTTGTTAAAATGCTGTGATGGTTTCGTGAAGATAAGGAAATCATTGAGAATTAACTCAATTGTGCTGAAAAAATCAATGCTCGTGGCGCTGCCGCTGGTAAAATTGTAGCGGACAGATTCGTATATTTTGTACAAGAAGGTTGGCGGGTCAGAGGCCGGGGGCAGGTATTCGGCAGAAGCATACAAACAACACTGTGTCCCGGACAAACACCGGGGCGAACCATTGGCTCGCCCCGACGATCCTAACAGCGAACGATTTCAGCCGGTCAGCTCTGACCGGAAAACTGGCTGCGCGCCATCTCCCCCAGCGGACTTTGCGGCGGGAAATCACTGGAAATGATTTCGACGAGTGTGCCGGTTTCAGCCCAGTCATATAACAGTTTGGCGTTGTCATTCTGGGCCATCACGCAGCCAAAGGTATACGGCGCGCCCACGTTGCCGCCGCCCAGGTACGCGCCGTTGGGCAGCAGCACCGCCCCATGAAAGCCGTTCATCAATCCCGGCACAACTTCGTAAATGCCCATGAACCAGTACATTTCCCACTGGCCGCAGCCGGCGCTGCCGCACAGGGTGTAACTGCCGCCGCGCGCCACTTCGTCGTGGCTGAGAATCTGGTAGACGCCGGGATAGGTGGGATAGGCCGGTAAGCCGCTGGAAATCAACCACTGGAAAACCATCTGGCCGTTCTCAAATGCCACCATCGTCTGTGTGTCGAGATTGACGACAATGCGTTTGTTCGGTACGGGCTTGTCCGGTAAGGTCAGATCACGCGAGGGCAGGCTGATGATATCCCCCACCGACAGCCGGTTGAGATCGCGGCCTTCGTTGGCCTGCTCAATCCAGTAAAACGGCAGGCCGGTTTTGCGGGCGATGCGGTAGCCCGTATCGCCGGAGACTACCTGATACGTAGTGGGACGGTAGCGAATACGCAGCAGTACGTTATCGCTTTTGTTTCGGATGGCCTGCCGCAGCGTATCGCGGGTTTCGGCGGGGTCAAGATAACGCGCGTCGCCGGATGGGTTCAGGGAACGGGTGGTCGCTTCCACAAACGGCCCCAGCATTTCCATCCGCAGATCAAGGCCGTCCGATGTGACTTGCAGCCAGGACGCGAATACTTCCTGATTGGTAGACCAGACGACGGTTTCATCCCTGAAGGGATCATAGCCGGTGATGTCGGGTGGGCGGGTAATGACGGCGCGCGCGTCTTCCAGGTAGGGCGCGGGGTCAGCGGCCAGCGGCGGCAGCCGGGACATGAGGAGGTCGGCGCGGCCCACCCGCACAATCGTTACCGGGTCCTGCTTCAGCCGGTCAACCATCTGCGGCACGTCCAGCATCCGGCCATCGCGCCCCGGTTTGCCAACCACCTCGCCGTTTTCCCAGGCGTAACCGGCGTTATACGGCGCGATGTCGGTCTGCGCTGTCAGATCAAGCAGCCGGTTCTGCGCGGTGTCAAAATCCACGCTGACGACGGGCAGCACTTCATAACCCATGGGAATACCCGACAACCCCACGCCCCGCGCCGCTTCCGCGACACCGGTCGCATCCAGCCGGAAGCCAATCTCAGCCGGGGATACCGGCCAGGCGCGGTCACCGTCCACCAGTTGGATGGTCAGCCGGTTATTCCAGGTTTCCTGAAGCGCGGCAGCCGCCTCCGGCACTGTCAACCCGCCGATGTTGATGCCCAGCGCCCAGACATTGGGGAAGATACGCCCCTGCACCACATTCGATCCGATGAACAATAAGGCCAGCACCCCGACCAGCGCCAGCGCGCCCAGGCGCAGATAACGCGTATTCCGGGCATACCACAGCGCGTCGCGGGCGACCAACTGCGCGCGCTGCCACAGTCCCGCGCCGCCGGGCAGCCGGGTTTCGGCGGCGTGGCGCAGCCGCGAAACATTGTCCTGAACGGCAGACCGCCGTGTCTGGCGGGCGACGTGGCGTTCGCGGGCTTTACGGGTGCGTTTAGATCTTGGCTCGTACACGTCCATAAGTGTGACTCAATAATTCTCAGTCTGACCGATCAAATACGATATGCCAGGGGAGGGTCTTAGACCCTCCCCTACGTGTTATCGTATCACATTTTGGCCGATTTGGATGAGCGCGCAAAATCAGGCGGGCGGCAGTTCCAGCGTCGCCAGCACCGGCAGGTGATCGGAGCCGAGGTGCGGCCCTAACTGCGCGTCCAGGGTGCGAAAGTGATCGCTGTGCCAGATATAATCAATGCGGATCAGCGGCGGCACAAAGCCCGGCAGACCGCGCGCGCTGCTGACCGGCCAGCTTGCGCCCAGGCCGCTGCCGGCCTGACGAAAGGCATCGTGCATGATGGCATCCAATTGCTGGTAGGTGACACTGGAGGCGCTGGTATTAAAGTCGCCGGCCACTAGGTACGGGTAGGGTTCGGTTTTCAGATGTTCAAGCAGGTGGGTAATCTGCTGGTTGCGGGTGCGGTCATCAAAGCCGAGGGCGACCCGCAGGTAAAAGTTGCTGACGGGCAGCGACAGGCGGGGACGCTGGCGGGCCGGCCACGCCAGATGAACATTATAGACGGCCACCGGATAACCGTTGACATCCAGCACCAGCCGCAGGGGCGCCGGGGTTTCGGGCGTTTGCAGATCAATGTATTCCTCGGTCACGATGGGGTAACGCGAGAGGGTGATATTGCCACCCCAGCGGGTCGGATCGGGCTGGTTGGACTGGTAGGGATACAGATCGCGCAGGTGGGGCAGGTCAGTCCGGGCGTAGGCGGGTGAAACCTCCTGAAGCAGCACGATGTCGGCTTCGGTGTCGCGCAGCCAGGTTTCGACCTGACTCAGATCGTGATTATGTCCCCATACGTTGAAGGTCAGAAGGTTCAGCCGGATGCCTGACGCGGCATTCGGTATTCTGGGCACAAAGTACGGCGCAAACCATAACCCGCCGACCACCGCCAGCGGCAGCAGGCGCAGCGTCCCGGCGCGTGACCGCGCGAAGGCGGCCAGTGCCAGCAGCGGCAGAAGCGGCAGAAACAGCAGATGAGCGAAGGTGTTCAGCAGCGACAGCCACCAGAAGCCGTCACCAAACACCAGCCGCAGCGCCAGATAGACGGCCATACCCAGCGCGTACAGGCTGGCGGTCAGGGTCATCAGGCGGCGAAGAAATGAGGATAGTTGGCGCAGCATAAACATCTCCGGCGTGAAGTTCATTCAGGCTCACAGTACCATACGCGCCTGACACGCGCCTCAAATTAAAGCGCCCCATACGGGGCGCCTGACAGATTATACACGCCGGTCGGTAAACAGGCTTACCGGGCTTTCGCCGGGCAGGTGCTGAAACCGAACAGGGTATACAGCGGGCAGAAACCAACCAGCGCCGTGCCGATGAAGATCAGACCCAGCGCGCCCAACCATGACTGAAACGCAATGCCCGCCACCACTACCGCGATCCCCAGAACCAGCCGCGCGATACGATCCACGTTACCCACGTTGCGAACCATGCTGACAACCTCCGTTTGATGACCCATCTGTTTGCTCTACCTATTGGATGCAAACGACAGCAAAAGGTTACAACGAAATTGCCAGCGGCCAGTTTTTGCTGGCAGCCCTATTCACAATCCTCTGCCGGGCGCGAGGCGAGCGCCTGCGCCAGTTGGTCGAACAGCGCGGCATGGCGGCGCGGCGGCAAACCCTGCCGCTGCCCGCGCTGCCGGTATAACCGGATCGTCTGCTGGGTGGTATCCAGCACGACGTGGCAGTTGCGGCAGGTCGCCAGATGCTCGCGGGCTTCGGCGGTGAGTTCGGCGCTCAGGTTGTTGTCCAGATAATCCGACAGGTAACTGATCAGCGTTTGGCAGTCCATATCATTTCTCGTCAGTAATGGGCAGGGTTCTGGACCTGCACGAACGATACTTAAACGCGCGCGCGGTCGTCGAAGTAAGCGGCCAGTTGTTCACGCAGCGCCAGCCGCGCCCGGTGCAGGCGTACTTTAACCAGCGCCTCGCTGATGCCCAGCGCGCGGGCGGTTTCTGCTGTAGACAGTTCTTCCACGTCGCGCAGGGTGAATACGGCGCGCAGTTCCGGCTTCAGGCGGGCAATGGCGCGTTCCATTTCGGCGGCGGCTTCGGCGCTGCTGATGAGCGCCTCCGGCAGCGTCGTCCAGTCGGTGAAATGGCCGGGCATCACGTCCGCTTCGTCGGCCTCGTCCAGATCGGCATCGGGTTTGCGCCGCAGCCGCATCAGACATTCATTATAGGCCACGCGGTACAGCCATGTGCCGATGTTGGCACGGCCTTCAAACGTATCCACTTTTTCGATCAGCGCCAGAAAGGTATTCTGTACCACGCCGTCCGCCTGCACGTCGTCGCGCAGCATTCCGGCGGCCAGGCGGTAAATCTTATCGGCGTAGGTTTCAAACAGGACGGACAGCGCCGCCGGGTCGCGGTCTTTTAACGCGGCGATTAAGGCTTGCTCGGTGTCAGGCATTGTTATCACTTATCCATCAGCAATAATCCCATGCTGTGCATACGCCGGAATTGTACTCTTTAGATGCTTAAAGGGGGGAATCGTTACAGACTGGTTGCTTACGCCACCTGGGCGCGGCGCTGCTGGATCAGGCGGGCGTACAGGTCAACCACTTCGTCCATCATGGCCGGCCAGGTCTGGGTTTCGGCAAACGCGCGGGCGGCGCGTCCCATCTGCGTAATTTGTTCCCGGCTGGCAGCAATTGTGCGCACCCCTTCGACCAGTGCTTCGATGTCACCCGACTCAAAGGTGTAACCGTTCACACCTTCCCGCACAACATCGGCCACGCCGCCCACGCGGGACGCGACAACCGGCAGCCCGGCGGCCATCGCCTCGACGACGACCAGGCCAAAGGTTTCCAGCGCCGAGGGGAACACAAAGATGTCCGCGCTGGCATACGCCTGCGACAGGGCTTCGCCCTGCATGTAACCCAGAAACTCCACCGGCAGCCCGGCAAAATGCGCTTCGAGATCCGCCCGCGCCGGGCCGTTGCCGACCAGCGCCAGCCGCGTGCCGGGTACCCGCTCCAGGACTGGTTTGAGCTGGTCAAGCTGTTTTTCGGTGGACAGCCGACCGACATACAGCAGAATCGTATCGTCAGGGTGATTATCGGACAGGCGGCGGCGCATGTCGGTCGTGCGGTAATGGGGATTAAACCGTTCCGCATCCACGCCGCGTCCCCACAGGCCGACGTTCTTCACACCCAGTGCCAGCATCTCGCGCTGAATCAGGCGCGACGGCGCGAGCGAATAATCTGCCCAGTTGAACAGCGTGCGCGTCAGCCAGTCGGCCATTGGTTCGATGAAACCGAGGTTGAAATGATGTACCAGCCGCGCCACATCCAGATGGAAGGAGGCGACGGTCGGGATGTCCAGATGTTTTGCCATCAGCAGGCCGAAACCGCCAATGAGCGCCGGATGGATGAAATGCGCGATGTCGGGATTAAAGGCTTTTAACTGCTGGTAGGTGGAGAGGGTGGGCGGGCCAACCTTGAGTTCCGGGTAGAGCGGCATGGTCACGCCGGGCACGCCGATCACGGCAGTCTGGTTATACCGGTCAACGCCCATTTTGGGCGCGACGATCACCGTCTCGATGCCGCGCGCCGTCAGATGATCGAGCAGCAGGCAGATGACGGTTACGATACCGTCAATCTTGGGTAGAAAGGTTTCGGTAAAAAGGGCAACGCGCATAATGTTCCCGCCAGGATGAACGCTACAACCGTGAACAAGGGGCCGTTACACCCCTTGTTCAGCATGGTGCAGTCACCAAAGTCCTACCCTCGGATACCCAAAACACGCATATCGAATAAAAGTTGCGAAATTCCCTGCTCACCGATGAAAGATTCCTGACTCTGACCTGCATAAAGAAATTGTTGGTTGCCTGCGGCGCGTTTGCCCTCTACAATATTTCAAGATAAATCCCCCCGCAGAGTGGGTGCAAGGCATGAGTGATCTACAGGATGTAACGGTACGGCTGGATGATCGGGTCAGACTGATGTCCGCCGTACTGGCAGTGACGAATTGGCCGGAGAAATCGCAGGCGGAGCAGCCGCATGGCACACACGCGCACAGCCGCCTGACGCGCAAGACCCTCGAATCCTTCAAAGCGCATCCTGCCGTGCAAGGCTTACAAAGTCTGCTTAACCTCGGCGCGCCGCTGGAGGCGGTCTATACGCTGGCGCTGCAACTGAGCTGGCCGGAACTGGACATCGAAAAACTGCCGGTATGGGTGCCGCCGCGCTGGAATGTGCAGCTGCGCGATTTTTACGAACAGGCGGGTCTGGCGAAGTACTGGCGTGATGAGGATGGCCCGTGGCGTGCCAGTATTTTTGAGGCGCAGAAGATGTTTCAGCCAGTGGCCTTTAAACCATTTTTGCAGCCGTTCCTGGGGGATATTCAGGAAAAGCTGGTGTTCATGCCGAATATCTCCTTTCCGACCGACCGCGAAGTTGGCGTGCGGCTGGACGGGGATTTAACCTGTATCGCGCCGCCCCGGCTGGCCTGGGGCGACAGCCCGCCCTGGCCGTTTGATGAAGACCCGGCGCACATCTACCGCGCCGCGCTGTCACAGTATGGGCGGCTGCTCATCCTTAATTTCCTGCGGGAGAACGCGGCGGCCATCGCGCCGGTGGCGGAAACGCCGCTGCCGGTCAGTGACCAGTTTCGCGCGCAGTATCCCGGCTGGCAGGAGCAGTTCACCAACCTGTTTGTCTCGGCGGCGGTAGCGATGTTCCTGGAGGAACATGTCAGCAAGGCGGAAGCCAAAGCCTACCTGCTGATGGAGCGCAAAACCAAAGGGATGCACGTCCTGCCGGGTATGATCAGCGTCCT
>JARKOK010000407.1 GCA_029975765.1 Aggregatilineales bacterium | reverse complement strand
TCATTGGGCAGCAGTTCCAGCCAGATTTGCCGCTGGTCATCGAACCATATTCGCAGCGGGGCGGCGGGAATCTCACACCACACTATTTCAGCCTGTGCCGAATCCACCGGCACAAAATGCAGGTAGCTGTTGCTGCCAGCCAGATATACCGCCGCAAACCACGCACCATCAGGTGAAAAAGCGCCATCCACCAGTGCGCCCGGCATTGCTGAACCGTCGGCCTGCGGGCAGCCCGCCTCGGACATACGCAGCACCCCGTCGAGCCGCGACCATAGAATAACCCGATTCTGCCGGTTCATCACCGCCAGCGTTTCGCCATCGGCGCTTATGGCGAACCACCCACTGTCCACCTGCCCCACCCCGGCTGGCAGATCAGCGAAATTCAGATGGACGACGGATTGCAAATGGGTGATATTGTCTGCCGTAATGACGGTTGGTTTGTCCTGTGCGCTGGCTGTCACGGCTGCCAGCGCAAATATGAACACCATACCGCCCCTCCAGCCGTGCCGTTTTAACCACTGCCACACCCGCATTACCGCTACCCTCAACGGCGGATAACCGCTATAATGCCAACCTCTGTCAGCAAAAATAGGTCGCGGAGGGAAGTTTCCATGCGTCCTGACCAGATCGAACGCCAGCTTGACCGCATCCTGCTGCAAGTCACCAAACCCGGACGCTACGTTGGCGGTGAATACAACAGCATCGTGAAGGACTGGGACGCGACCGATTTTAAAGTGGCGCTGGCCTTCCCCGACATCTACGACCTCGGCATGTCAAACCTGGGCATCATGATCCTGTACGAACAGATTAACCAGCAGCCCGACATGCTGGCGGAGCGGGTCTTTAGTCCCTGGGTTGATCTGGAAGACCTGATGCGCCGCCACCAGATTCCGCTGTATTCGCTGGAAACCAAACACCGCATCCGCGACTTTGATTTGATTGGCGTTAGTTTACCGTATGAGCAGCTTTACACCAACGTCCTGAACCTGCTTGACCTGGCCGAAATGCCGGTTCGCAGCGCAGACCGGGATGCCTCCTATCCACTCGTGATCGCGGGCGGCCACGCCTGTTACAATCCCGAACCGATGGCGGATTTCATTGACGCTTTTGTGATTGGCGAAGGTGAAGAAATCATCGTGGAAGTGGCGCGCGTCCTGCAATCGTTGCGCGGCCACAGCCGGGAAGAACAGCTTCGCGCGGTCGCCCGGATACAGGGCATGTACGTGCCGCGCTTCTATGATGTGACCTATCATGCCGACGGCACGGTTGCCACCGTTCAGCCCACCATACCCGAAGCGCCGGCGCGGGTGCTGAAGCGCATCGTGCCGGTGCTGCCGAAGCCGTTTACCCGCTTCCTCGTACCGAATATTGACACAGTTCACAACCGCGCGCCGGTCGAGATCATGCGCGGCTGCACGCGCGGCTGCCGTTTCTGTCATGCCGGCATGATCACTCGCCCGGTGCGCGAACGTGTTGTGCCGGAAGTGCTGCAAGCGATTGGCGAGATTATCGCTAACACCGGCTTCGAGGAAATCAGCCTGCTCAGTCTGTCATCATCCGATTACGTCTACGTGCATGAACTCGTAGACGCTATCCACGAGCAGTATCACGACTCCGGCCTGAGCCTGAGTCTGCCCAGCCTGCGAATCGAAAGCGCCAGTACGGAACTGCTGGACAAACTGGGTGATACCCGCCGCAGCGGCTTCACCTTCGCGCCGGAAGCCGCTACCGAAAAAATGCGCGCGCTCATCAACAAATACGTGCCCGACGAGCAGGTACTGGAAACGGCACGCGCCGTCTATTCACGCGGCTGGCGCACGATCAAGTTCTATTTCATGATCGGCCATCCTGAAGAAACCGTAGCTGATGTGCAGGCCATCATTGACCTGTGTAAAGCGGTGCTGGCCGAAGGGCGCAAAATTTTGGGCAGCAAGGCCAACGTCAATGTCGGTGTCAGCACGTTCATTCCGAAACCGCACACCCCCTTCCAGTGGGTGCCGCAGGATACCCGCGACATGGTGCTGGAAAAGCAGCGCATGTTAATGGATCAACTGCGCGGACACGGCCTGCACCTGCGCTGGAATCATGTGGACGCGACCGAGTTTGAAGGTTTCCTCAGCCGGGGCGACCGGCGGCTGGGACGGGTTATCCACCGCGCCTGGGAGCTGGGCGCGAAGTTCGACGCCTGGGACAGCGAACATCGGCATGATCTCTGGCTGCAAGCCTTCGCGGAAGCGGGGTTATCACCCTGGTTCTACACTCACCGCGAACGCGATCTGGATGAGGTTTTTCCCTGGGATCACATTGACGCTGCCGTTCACAAGAAATTCCTGAAAGAGGATTACCTGATGAGCCTCAAAGGAGAAACCCGCGTGGACTGCCGCGACCGCTGTTTCGCCTGCGGTATTCTGCCAAAATTCAAAGAGCAGCGGTCGCAGACCGAGGCTATGGCCTGGGAATGCCCGCCGGTCAAGCCGGTTAGCGACCGCAAACGCGCGCCCAATGTGGTGCTGGTGGGGTAATATCGCAGGGGTGTACCCGTGCACACCCCTGCCACCTTTTTACTACGGGGACAGTGAGAACCGCTTTTTCAGATTGCCGATTTCGTCTTCGCTGATGGGCACCAGTTCGCCCAGGCTCAGGGTTTGAATGAGTGCCTGCGCGCTGAATTCCGCCACCTCAATCCGGTCAAACGCTTCCAGAATCGTCGCGCCGGTGGTCAGCACCGCGTCATTTTGCAGCAGAATAACCGGCACGCTGCGCGACACCACAGACGCGATCTGTTCCGGCTGCTGGTACTGCGCCCCGAACGGCACAACCGGCATCTCGCGCAGCAGGATGTAACTTTCCGGGATGGTGCGGGTATCAAACTGGCGGTTGACGATGCCATAGGTCGTTGCGTTGGGCGGCAGCGAGGTCATGACCGAATGAATGTACGGGTGCGTGCGGTAGATGTGTTCGTGCAGTCGGACTGAACGACTGGGCACTTTCCCCGCTTCACGCTGGCCGTCATGAATCAGCACCACGTCTTCCGGCGCGATGTACTTCCGGTCATAACCCGATGGCGTAATCAGGAATGCCGTCTCATCCACCCGCGCCGATACGGTACCGCTGGTGCTGATCATCAGGCGGCGCTCGTAAGCCCGCTGCACAAACTGGCAGATTTGCAGGCGCAGTTCGCGTTCCCGGCTGCTGTGGTGCTCTGGCATAAACTCCGGCAGGTAGTTGTCCGGCAGGTAAAACAGGTCAATCTGGTCGTTCGTAAGTGTGTGGAAATCACCCAGCGACCGCGCGCGAATGTTGATCTGCGCCACGTATTCCAGCGTTTCAAACCGCTGGAAAGCTTGCAGCAGATCCGCCCCTGCCGTCACCACGCCGTGATTTTCCAGCAGCACCGAATTGAACCCCTGGGCGAAGGTATTCGCAATCTCCGCGCCCAGAGCTTCACTGCCCGGCAGGGCATAAGCGGCATAACCGACGCTGCCGCAGATATCACGAAACGGCGCGTTGATACGCGTATCCGGCATCTTCCGCACGATGCTGTACGCGACCAGACCCGGCGGGTGCGCGTGAACGATAGCGCGCACATCAGGCCGCGCTTCATAAATCATGCGGTGAAACGGATGCTCCGACGACGGGCGATGGCGGCCATCCATACTGCCATCGGGATGCACGCACACGATGTCTTCCGGCACCAGCGCGCCTTTGTCAATTCCGGCGGGCGTAATCCAGATATCGCCGTTGTCGTCCAGAATCGAGAGGTTGCCGCCGGAGGTGGTCGTAAGTCCCTGTCCATAAATGCGCGTCATCATCTCCACCAGTTGGTGACGCGGGGAGAGAAATTGAAAGTTCATCGGCTGTCTGTATGACCCCCGTTTGATATTCTAAACCAGCGGTATATCCAGCACGCGACTTAATTTCATCACCGTGAAGCGGTCGCGCAGGTAATGGCCGTAGATCAGACCCAGCGGCACTTCATCATCGGCCAGCGTCAGCGCCGCCGGCGTAACCGGCGCGTCAACCGCGCGCAGATACCCGGCTATCGTTTCGGGCGGTGGAACCGTTGCGGCAATCGCCTGAATCCTGTCCCATTCCGCCGCGATACGCTGCTTCACCTGCTCGAAGCGTTCCGGCGTCATATCCACAAAAGCGCGGTGTTCCTGTATCACGTCGTCCGCCATGTCGCCAAAGCCCTGCCGGACTGCCGCGATTTCCTGGTCTCGCGCTGGCAGCGCCGCCGCTTCCAGCCGGTCAAGCATATCGGCGCGGCTGATAGCGCGCAGCCGCCCGTACTGCGCCGCGATCAGGGTCAGCGCGTAACCCACCTTGGCGCCGTGCAGCACTGCCGGACGACCTTCACGCAGCAGTTTCATCTCCCAGTAGTGCGAGGCATGGTGTTCCGCGCCGGAAGCCGGGCGTGAATTACCAAACTCCAGCATACACACGCCGGATTCGATCAGGGCGTCAATCAGCCCGCGTATACCGTCCTCGCTGGCCTGCGCGACCGCCTCGGTCTGGCGAACGCAGCTTTCGACGGTAGCCTGCACGCGCTGGTATATCCCGTCATCAAACGGCTCATCCCACAGCAGCGCACCCAGTTTCCAGTCCGCCAGCGATGTAAACTTGGCGATCATGTCCGCGTAACCGGCAGCGATCAACCGGCGCGGCGCGTTCATCAGTGTTTCCAGATCAGCGAACAGCGCCACCGGCGCCTGCGCCGTGATCGTCTGTTTCACGCCGCGCAGCACCAGCGGCGCGCCAATCGAAGCGAAGCCATCTACCGATGGCGCCGTCGGCAGCGAAATAAAAGCTCGCCCGGAACGATGGCTGACAAACCGCGTGATGTCGGTCAGCGTGCCTGACCCTACCGCCAAAAACGTACAGTCGCCCAGCGGCGCGCGCAGCAGCGTTTCCACCACGTACCGTTCATCGGCAATCACTTCATCGCCGGTCAGCACGATCCGGGTCACATCGCAGCCGGCTGCCGTCAGCGCCCGTTCGACTTGCTCGCCCAGCGCCGCATAGGTATTGGTATCGGCCACCAGCGCGAAGCGTGTTAACTGGCGTTCGGCACAGTACAGCACCAACTGCGGCACCGCGTCCCGGCCTACATAGATCGGATTAATCGAGGTCATGGCTCACAATCCTGGGTAATTCGGCTAATGTTTCGATGACAAAATCCGGCGGCGCGGCCAGCCGCGCCACATCCTCGCGGCGCGATACACCGGTAAGCGTGACGGCGGTCGCCATCCCCGCCTGCTGTCCCATATATATATCCGTTTCCAGCCGGTCGCCGACCATCATCACCCGTTCGGCAGGCAGTTCCAGCCGTTGCAGCGCGACCTGCGTGATCAACATAGACGGTTTCCCGGCCAGCAGATCCAGCTTGCGACCGGTCATGTGTTCCAGCGCGGCAATCGTGCCGCCCGCGTCAGGGATGGCTCCGCCCGGCATCGGACAGGCTTTATCAGCATTAGTGGCAAAGAACCGCGCCCCCTGCCGCAGCGCCTGATAGGCCGTGTTCAGCTTGCGATAATCCAGCGTGCGGTCGAACGCGACCACCACCGCGTCCACGCCGCGCGGCTCGATCACCTCCAGCGCGCTTTGTTCGCTGAACTCGTTCATGACTTTCAGGCCATGACCGCGCAGCTCGTCCAGCAAATTCTGCTCGCCAATCACGTACAGGTTGAGGTGCGGCTCTGTCCGCGCGAGGTGATAACCCAGCACAAAGGCCGACGTAATCACATCTTCGGGCGCGGCAGGAATGCCCAGGCGGCTCAGTTTGCGGGCATAGGCGGCACGCGGTTCCAGCGGCTTGTTGCTAACGAACAGAATCCGCTTGCCCCGGCGCCGCAGTTCGGTGATGCCTTCGACAGCGCCGGGCAGCGCGGCCTCGCCCAGATAAACGGTACCGTCTAAATCGAAGATAAATCCATCAATGGCAGGTGTCACAGGGTTGCTCGGTAGTGTTGAGGTATTGAGTTGTATTATAAGCGGCCTCGCCCCCGATCGTCCATAGCCCATCCCCACCTTAACCCGTAAAACGCTGCTCAAAGTGTATACCAATTTATCCAATTTATAGAGCAAGTTCAGCAGTTGGGCTATAATCCCGATTGAACAAGGAGGAAGGCCTACAATGATTGGGAAATTAGTCTTGAAATCGGTTGTTTTAGTCGTACTGGCTGTCGGGCTGCTGGCCGTTAGCCCGGCACTCGCGCAGGATGCGTTCGAGTGTCCGGCCACTGGCGGCACGCTCATCACCGCCATTGCCGACAACCCCGTCAGCCTGAATGGCATCTATGCCAATGACGGCATCTCCGGCTCGGTACTGTCGTGGGTGTTTAACCCCCTCACACTGGGCGGCGAAAACTGGGGCACCAACATCACCGGCGATCTGGCCGAAAGCTGGTCAACCAGTGACGACGGCCTGACGTGGACGTTTAACCTGCACCGGGGTGTGAAATTCCACGATGGCGAGGAACTGACGGCTGACGACGTGGTGTACACATTCCAGACGATTCAGACCTCAGAAGAAGACATCGCCCCCTTCCGCCCGCGTTTCTATCAGGGCGATCAGGCCATCGAATTCGAAGCGGTTGACGACTATACCGTCGTCGCCCACCTGAGTGAGCCTAACGCTTCGTTCTTC
>JARKOK010000399.1 GCA_029975765.1 Aggregatilineales bacterium | reverse complement strand
CATCCACTCGCGCATGGCGCGGCGGGCTTCGCTCACCAGGTCTTCGGCGCTCAGGTTGCTGTATTGCAGCACCGTAGACTGATCCATGTCCACCTGCTCCCAGCGCGTGCCGGGTTTGAACCAGTTGTTCTCCATCACCATGAAGAAGAACGGCGTGCCGGGATACGGCGCGGCGATATGGAAGATCGCCAGATCAAGCGGCAGCGTTTTGCTGAAGTCAATCGTTTCCTGAATGGTTTCCCGCGTTTCGCCCGGCAGCCCGATGATGAAGTACCCCAGATTGCGGATACCAAACGACTTCGCCCACGTCACGCTCTGGCGGGCGCGGTCAGCCGTTGTCCCTTTACGCGCTTTCTTCAGAATGTCTTCGTTGGCGCTCTCGATACCCCACGAAATCACATCGCAGCCGGCTTTCGCCATCATCTCCAGCATTTCCCGGTCTACGTAATCCACGCGGCTGTTGCAGGTGAAGCCAATCTTCAGACCGCTGTCAATAATCAACTGGCAGATGCCCATCACCTGATCGCGGTTGGCGGTGAACAGGTCGGCGTACATATGGATGTACCGCACGCCCAGATCGTACAGCATCCTGATTTCAGCCATGATGTTTTCCGGGCTGCGCAGGCGCAAACCGGCCTGATAGCTGACGTGTTTGATGCAGTAGATACAGCCCGCCGTGCAGCCCCGACTGGTGACGATGAACTGGTACGAACCGGACAGCACCGGCGTGCGGTACTTGTCCAGCGGCAGCAGGTGGTGCATCGGCAGCGGCAGGTCGTCCAGGTTCGGGATGAAGTTACGGTCGGGGTTACGGATGATCTCGCCGCCGGAACGCCACACCAGCCCTTTGACATGCGTCAGGTCGTAATGATCGCTGTTCTCCATACGCTGCGCGACTCTGGGCGTCCATTCCGGGTCGGTGGTCTGGTACAGCCGCAGCGTTTCTTCGCTGAATTCGGTGCGCCCGGTGATCGTATCCACCAGTTCGCGCAGGGTTACTTCCGGCTCACCGCGCAGGCAGAAGTCCAGCGAGGGGTGCGGGCGCATCGTTTCGACCGCCAGCGGCGTGACATGCGTGCCAAAGGCAATCGTGTACGCGCCGATGGACTTCGCCAGGAAGCAGCCGTAGTTATCATTGGTCAGCGTCGGCGCGGTCATCTGCGTGACGTAGAAGCGCGGCGAATAATCGCGCAGTTTTTGTTCAAAGTCCGGCCACGACATCCGCTCGGCAATCGCGTCAATGATCGCCACCTTATAATCGGGGTACATCACGGCGGCCATCTGCGCCAGCGACACCTGCCCCCAGATCATGTTTTCGCGGCTGCGGCGGCCTACCCGGTGCTGGCTGCGAATCCAGATCGCG
>JARKOK010000385.1 GCA_029975765.1 Aggregatilineales bacterium | reverse complement strand
CGTTTGCGCCCTTCAACCAGCCCGATATCCAGACCGCGCTGGCGGCGGACATCACCGGTTACATCTGGCATCCCCAATGGCTGCTGGATGTGGCGCTGCTGGCCCGCAGCGAGTAACACACACTTTTGGCGTAGGGACACGTTATAACGTGTCCCTACCACCTTTATCACAGGCTTTTTCTCATGCCTTTTTATTTGTATTTCCTGCGGCGGCTGCTGTTTGTCATCCCCACGCTGATCGGTATTACCTTCTTCGCGTTTGTGATCGCCAATGCCGTACCGGCTGATCCGATCAACGCCAACCTGCCGCAGAACGCGCTGAACGACCCTGAGATCGTAGCCGCCTTTCGCCAGAAGTGGGGGCTGGACAAACCCCCGCATGAGCAGTACCTCACATATATGAGCAATCTGCTTCAGGGTGATTTAGGCGTTTCGATCAAAACCCGCAAGCCAATCGCGGAAGACATCGCGCGGTTTCTGCCAGCGACCTTCGAACTGGCGACATTCGGAATTATCTTCGGCGTGCTGATGGGTGTCGGTTTTGGCACGATTTCGGCGGTGTGGCGCAACAGTCCGGTGGACTACCTGGTGCGTACTTTCTCGCTGGTTGGTGTGAGTTTTCCGGTGTTTCTGCTGGCGCTTATCGGCCTGCGGATATTCTATGCGCAACTGGGGTGGGTGGCCGGGCCTGGGCGGCTGAGCGTGCTGGCCCGCGAACCGGCAGCCGTTACCGGCTGGATGACGCTGGACAGTCTGCTGGCTGGCAACTGGACAACTTTTAACGATGCGCTGTCGCATCTGATCCTGCCCAGCCTCGTGCTGGGAAGTTATGTGTCCGGCATGATCGCCCGCGTCACCCGCTCGGCGCTGCTGGAAGTGCTGGGTATGGACTACATTCGCACGGCACGCTCCAAAGGCCTGAGCGAGCGCACCGTCATCCGGCGGCACGGCCTGTCCAACGCGCTGATTCCGGTCGTTACCGTGATCGGCCTCTCGTATGGTAATCTGCTGTCCGGCGCGGTGCTGACTGAATCTATTTTTGCCTGGCCGGGTATCGGGCGGTACATGTTCCGCGCTTCGACCTCGCAGGATTTTCCGGCGATCATGGGGGTGAGCATCCTCATCGCCGCCATCTATATTGGGGTGAATTTTTTCGTTGACATCCTCTATTACTTCCTTGACCCCCGCATCCGTCTTGCCTGAGCCACGCCGCGTTGGTGTTACGCTGCGCTGGCTGCGGGAGAACTTTCTGGTCGCTGTCGGCGCCGTTGTCGTGGCTTTGTGGCTGGTGATTGCCCTGACCGCACCCATGCTGGCGCCGTTCGATCCGCTGGCGCAGAATGTGCGCGAACGGCTGCAAGCGCCGTCGGAGGCTCATGCCTTTGGCACGGACGAACTGGGCCGCGATATGTTCAGCCGCGTACTCTACGGCGCGCGGATCACGATTCCGGCGGGCATCATTGTGATCGCGGTTGGCAGCACGCTGGGTATCGTCGTTGGGGCGGTGGCCGGGTATCTAGGTGGGCGCTGGGATGAAATCCTGATGCGGACGGCGGAACTGTTCATGGCTTTCCCGACGATCATCCTGGCGATGGCAATCACCGCCGCTCTGGGGGCGGATATGCGGAACGCGATCATCGCGCTGGTGATCGTCTGGTGGCCGACTTACGCCCGCGTCATTCGTGGGCTGGTGATTGAAGTGAAATCAAAGGAGTTCGTGGAGGGTGCGCGCTGCATCGGCGCGCCGGACACCTATATCCTGTTCCGTACCGTGCTGCCGAACTGTATCTCAACCGCGATTGTTCTGGCGACGCTGGACATTGGCAGCGCCATCCTGACGTTCGCCGGGCTGAGTTTTCTCGGCCTGGGGCCGGACCCATCATCGCCGGAGTGGGGGCGCATGGTATCCATCGGCATTGATTTCTTCGATCAATGGTGGATGTGGCTGTATCCCGGCCTGGCGATTGCCAGCCTGGTAATGGCCTTTAACTTTATGGGTGACGGCCTGCGCGACCTGTTCGACCCGCGAACCCGCAAGTAGGTTAATTGGCGCACACGATACGGAAACCGATGGAATGGTGCAGCGTTTCCGGCGTGAGCGTGTACTTAAACGCGATATGCGACCGCTGGTACGGGCTGATATACGACCCGCCGCGCACGTAACACTTCTGGATGATCGCGCCGTTTGGCGCGGCGGCCTGCGCCCCGTCCAGACACCATTCCCATACATTTCCGGCCATATCGTATACGCCGTAGGGGCTGATACCTTCGGGATAACGCGTGACGATGGTCGTCATCTTCAGGTTGCTTTCCGCCGTATTGCAGCGGGCTTTGTCGAACTGGTTGCCCCAGGGATAGGCGCGGGTTTCGTCACCCTGGAACGCGCGCTGCCACTGCGCCGTTGTGGGCAGGGTGATGGTCTGGCCGGTGAGGGCGCTTAACCAGTGGCAGAAGGCTACCGCCTCATACCAGGTGACCATCTCGCGCGGGCGTTCGTCCCCCTTAAACCGTGACGGTTTAGGTTCCGGGTTCTTCAGCCGCCAGTCGTAGGCCGGCGGTGTGAACTGCCACCAGGCCGGATTGTTATAACCCGATGGGTCTTCGACAAAAATCTGGTACTGTTTATTCGTGACCGGGTATTTACTGATCTTAAACGGTGACAGCGTCACCTGGCGCGACCGCCGCTGGCCGTTTTTTTCTATATCCAGCAGTTCCACCATGCCTGCCGGAATGCTGCACCACTCCAGCAGCGGCAGCTTAAAACTATCGCTGATCGGCGGCGGCAGGGTCATCAAGGCCACCGGCGTGGCGCTCAGTTTCGCGCTGTATTTCTGCGCCAGTCCATCCGGGTCGTAGTCCGAAAAATCGCGCCGGAAAGCTTCAAAGGCTTCCCATCCCAGCCTGAAGGTGCGTTTGTGTTTGAGCAGTTCGGCGATCTGTTTGTATTCACGTTCGGCTTCGATCAGATACGCCTGTCGTTCGAGGGCGGTTTCGGCTTCGTGCAGAATGGCATCAATGCTGATAAAACGTGACTGGTAGCCGCTGGCTTTGGCCTGCCGCAGCAGAAACACAGCCTGATCGTACTGCCCGTTTTCCATAGCCGTCGCCGCCAGCCGAATGACATTCGCCGGGTTGATCGTGGGCTGTCTGACTTTATCCGTCGGAATCGAGGCGACGCTGGTGTTGGGTGATTCTTCATGCTCGGCGCGGTAGATCGCGTTCAGCAGGTCTTTCACGGCTTCTGACGTGATGCCCCGACTGAAGTCCGCATACTGATATTCCTTCAGCGAAGCGGGGATTTCGGTGTCCTTACGGATGAGCACTGGAAAGATATGCCGCCCCAGATTACGCGCCAGTTCGTACTCCTGCTGGCAGTACTGGGAGCTGACCGATTCCGGTGACAGCAGGTAGATGAACCCTTCACACCAGTCCAGCCGGCGTAAGATTTCTTTCCACCAGTGCTGGCCGGCATACAGGCGTTGGTCATACCAGATGGTATGGGCGTCCAGCGTCTCCATGATTTCAATGCAGTAGGCTTTATCTACCCGCGCGTAGCTGACGAACAGTCGCATGATCTTTTACCTGTCACAAATTTAAGTATCTGTTGCCGGCTGGACCTGCCGGCGACGCCACTCCCAGACGGCGGTACGCGCCTCCGGGGTGGCGATCATCTCCAGAGCTTCAGCAGCAATATCGCAGATGCGCCGGTCTTCCCAGTAGGGGACAGCCGTATCTTCCAGGCTGGCGATCAGCCCGGACACAACCGGCTTCAGGCCGATGCGCGCCAGCGCATACACGGCAAAACAGCGCACCGCATCGTCATCCTGGTTAAGCTGGCTGACCAGCGCGTTGATCGTGCCGGGTTCACGAATCTTGCCCAGCGCGTCAATCGCCGCCAGCCGTACAAATCGTTCCTCGTCGTCCAGCGCGGCCATCAGGCTGTCTACCGCGCGCACGTCGCCCAGGTTGCCCAACGCTTCTGCCGCCGCTTCGCGGACCAGATTGTGTTCATCACTGAGGGCGATGATCGCCGGTTCAACAGCGTCCAGATCGCCGATCTCGGCCAGCGACCGCACCGCCGCTACCCGCACCTTCCATTTCGGGTCTTTCACCCGTTCGATGAGCGCCGGCACGCTGATGATGTCACGGAACCAACCGAGCGCCTCCGCCATCGCAAACCGCACCACCCAGTCCGGGTCGCCTAACGCATCAATCAGGCGCTGGATAACCGAGGCGTCGGCCACACCGCGCAGTGTCTGGGCGTACTCGTTTAATGACCGGGCGGCTTTTTGCCGCACGCCCCAGTCCGAGGACTGAAGCTGGTTGAGCAGCTGCGTCAGCGCGTCGTCGTTGGGTGGGCTGGGCGGCGGCGCGGGTTCAGGGGTTGGTTCGGTCAGTGCGCGCCACTGGCGCACGCCTTCGACCGCTTCGGGCGTGCCGATCATTTCCAGCGCGCGCGCCGCAATATCGCAGATGCGGTCGTCCGACAGCCAGGGACGGCGCAGGTCCGCCAGACATTCAAGGATATCCGGTACAGCCGTCACATCCCGAATACTGCCCAGGATTTCAATCGCCGCCCCGCGCATGTTCACATTGCTGCCGCGCAGGATGTCGGTCAGCGCCGGCAGGGGGGGGCGGGCGACGGCCTTGAGGGCTTCTTTAGCCGCGTCGCAGACGACGTACTCGTCATCGTTGAGAGCGTTCATAAGTATCGGAATGATCTGCGGCTTATCATGGAACTGCGCGAGGGTTGTGACCGCTGCCAGCCGCACCTGGCTATCGTCGTCACGCAGCATATCTGCCAGACGCGGCACGGCTGCCTCGGCTGCGACCGTACCCAGTTCCAGCACCGTGTTGCGCCGCACGACCCAATCGGCATCCTTCAGTCCGGTAGCAAGGCTGCCCGCGAGTGGTACGGCAGCCTCTTTAACGCGCTCCAATCGCTCTTTGGCTTTCTTGCTGCTGAGTGCCCCGGAGGAGCGAGGCGCGGTCTGGTGATCGCCTTTGCGCCACTGTTCCACTGCGGCTTTGCCTTCCACACCGTTCAGCGCATCCAGAATTTCGGCAGCCGTATCACAAATGCGCTGTTTGCTGCCGCGCGGCTTAGCCGTGTCTGATAGACACTCGACCAGCCGGCGGACGACCGTTTCACCCTGAAAATTACGCAGCCCTTCGACCGCGGCACCCCGAACCTCGACATTCTCCATGTAGGAGGCGTCTATCAACGCCGCTGCCGCCGCCGGATCATTCAGCCGGGCCAGGGCGTCAATCGCATACACCTGCCGCTGGGGATGGCTGATTTTGCCATCCAGAATCTTAAGCAGCGACGGCAGCGCCTGCCGTCCCATGTTTGCCAGAGCTTTGGCGGTGGCCTGCCCGACGCGACCATTCTGATGGCCGAGGGCTTCCAGCAGCGCGGGAATGGCGTCGGCATCGCGGATATTACCTAACGCTTCAGCCGCATCGGCGCTCACCAGATGGTCGGAGTCGGTCAGCGTTTCGACCAGAAGCGGCACAGCGGCTTTGTCGCGCAGTTCGCCCAGCGCCCATACCGCGCCGCGCCGCCGGTGCCAGTTATCGCTGCGCAGCAGGCGCACCAGCGTCGGCAGCGCATTTTTGCCAAGCTGGCGCAGCGCGGCCAGCGTGGTTTCCCGCGTGCGATCTTCGAGGTCTTCAATGGCCTGCGCCAGACCGGTCAACAGCGGCAGTTCGATGTCAGCCAGCACCGCTGCGGCGAACTGGCGGATCGGCCAGGCGGCGTCACGCATGACTTCCAGCAGAATCAGCATGGCTTTTTCATCGTCCAGACCCATGAACACCCGTGCCAGCGCAATTCGCTGGTCGCCCGGAGTTTCGAGAATCTGCCGCGTGATCTGCTTATAGGTCCGGTCGCTGATAACCACCGCATTAAGCGCGCAGCGCAGCGCGAGAAACGGGTCAACCTCGGCCACACTGCTCACCGCCGCGTCCGGGTTCGGCGCGATGCTGGTCAACAGGATGATCGCGTTGTCCCAGCGCGTGGGTATTCGCTGGACTTTCGCGTTGAACTGCGGGCGCATCAGACGGGTGGGCAGGCCAACCCGCGTCAGACTGAGCGCCGCGAAATAATCTTGCAGCATCTGGTGGCTGAAGCGTAATTTGTCACCCGCAGCTTTCAGCAGATTAGCGGCGGCAGCGGCCTGCACGACTGCCGGACTGCTGGCATAACGCATGACAACATCCTGCCCGACGTAAATCGGCAGATCGTCATCTATCATCGTGAAGGCCAGATCGGCCAGCGCCGCTTCGACGACTTCAAAGGGTACATCTTCTTTGGTGGCTGATTTTTGCCGCGCGTTCCAGAGTTCCGCTACCAGCCGCCGGAGCAGAACGCCCATGTTCTGCGGCAGCTTGCGGTCACGCGCGCGCAGGTAAACGGCGATCATGGCGCTGAGCAGGAACGGGTTGCGGGCCATCTGGTACTGGTAATGGACTTTCGCCCGGTTTTCGGCAGTAGGCAGCACCTGTTCCAGAAAACGTCTGGACTCATCTTCACCCAGATAATGGGTCACAAATTCCTGGATGTTGGCGGCGCTCAGGTCAAGCGTCTGAATGATCGGAAAACCCAACCGGATTGAGTCGCGGTAATCGGTGTCACGGCAGGTAACGATCACCCGCTGCGGGGCGTTCGGGCCGGTTAACCACTGGCGGAGCAGGTTGATCTTGTGATCCTGGTCGAGTTCGCCCAGCCCTTCAAGATAAAGGGATACCTTGCCCTTGGCAAGCAGTTTGATCGGGTCGCTGTCCAGCGGCCACTGCGCGCGCACGAAAGCCTCTGGTGTTGGTTCTTTTTCCCAGGCGGTCAGTTTCAGCAGCAGGGGCAGGGGGGCAACATGCGGCGCGGCACGGTAGGCGTGGGCCGCGCTGAGAACCAGATAATGAATAACAGCGGTTTTACCCGCGCCCGGCCCACCCACCAGCACAAACCGGGGATAGGTGGCGGTGACGGCATGAATACTGTCAAACGCCCGCCGCGCCGCGCCCGAAGGCGTAGGCTGACCATCGGCTTCGCTTTCCAGTACGAAGCGCCCCGGCATATACCAGATTTTGGCGCTGACCGGCTGGGGGCGTACTTCCTGTGTTTCCTGAGCCGCGTTCAAAAAGGGCTGAAGCCGTTCGATCACACCGCGCTGTGCTTCCAGGTCGGCGATCAACCGGTTGATGTACTGGGTTTCAGGGTTCGGCGTGAGGTTCGTTTGATCGGCGAAGCGTTCCGTCACAATGTTGACCAGCCTGTTGAGTTGTGTCTGGTAGAATTGTTCGTCCGGCCACTGCGTAAAGTCAATATACTGCTGGCGTTCAACTTCAATCGGCCAGTCCGATTCGGCTACCGGGGCAAGCAGCACAGGCAGAATGTGCCGCCCCAGACGATCCGCGCGTGCCAGTTCGCGCTGGCAGTACTTGGACGCAACATATTCCGGGCTGATGACGGAGATCATCGCCACACTGTTATTGACGGCCTGTTGGAGCATCTTGAGCCAGTCATCACCCGGCGCAATGTCCAGGCGATCCATCCACAGGCTGACTCCTCGATTCTTGAGATCGGTCGCCAGTTGAAGCGCGAAATCCGCTTCCAGGCTGCGATAGCTCAAGAAAATATGCTTCGTCTTATCCCCGGTTGACATAAGCAAATCTTTTTCAATCTTTTTCAAATTATCTTTTGATAATTTGGGCTGCCCGGACACATCTATGAATAATTCTAAGTCAGATATTACGATTTTTCAATGAGGGTTAGTATTGTATCAACATGTGTGAATTGAAGGTCAAAATGGACAGCGCGGATAAAGTCATGAAGTAAAATTGAAACGATTAAGATAGGTAAAGTCCATAAAGGTTCTTAAAAGATGTTTACGGTTCTGTAAAAAGTTTTGCGGGCATAAAACGAAATTTAGCTGCGTTTGAGCAGCATTCGTGAAGGATATTACAATTTTGTGACACAGTTCATTTTCACACCGTAAAGGTTTACAGGGACGATCTGGTAAGGATCATCCCTACTCCATGTGGCTGCTGGCCGGTTGTTATTGTCAGGGCTGGGGTGGGTTGTCCAGCCGGAATCCGTGACCCCGCACAGTAACGATGTACTGCCAGTCCGGGTCAAGTTCGGCCAGCCGGTCGCGCAGGCGGCGCACCAGCGCGTCTATTGCCTGTTCGCTCACGCCCTCGCCGATGGCCTCCGGCCAGACCGTTTCAACGACCATATCGCGGGTGCAGATGCTGCCCATGTTTGTAAACAGCAGTTCCAGCAGCCGGTACTGCGGCAGGCTCAGGGGGGGATTCAGTTCCTGCTCGCCGATGAATACACGCCGGGACTCGTGTTCCAGGCGCAGGCGGCTGCTGCCAAAAGCTGGCACTTCCGAGGTCAGCGGCGTGGTCGAGCCGATACCGACGAACCGAATCCGCGCGGCCAGCGCCAGTTGAATTTCGTCGCCGTCGTGCAGCTCGCATGATCCTTTTAACGGCTGGCCGTTGACCCACGTGCCGTTGCGGCTGTCCAAATCCCGCACATAAAATTGATTACCTTCCCGGTAGATGCGAATGTGCTGGCGGGAGATTTGCCGTTCGGCAAGTATGATGTCACTGGATTCGTCGCGCCCCACAATCACCTCGTCAGTGGTGACGGGTATATGCTGCGTTGGTTGATTTTCGCGCCGGATCATCAGAATTGGGCGTTCATTTTCCAGTCTGGACATGACGTTTTGTTACCTCGTCTGACAGGTAAGCCGTATCCTATATACCGGAC
>JARKOK010000380.1 GCA_029975765.1 Aggregatilineales bacterium | reverse complement strand
ACGAAATAGAACGTTGGTGCTAACCTGAAAATAACGTAATGATAATGTTAGAATAACGCAGCCCTGAGGGTTTGTTTTGGCGCTGGAATTCAACAAACTGGTAGACCAACTGCTGAAACTGCGGCATATGCTCAATGAACTGGACTTTGACCGCAGCAGCCGGTTGCAACTGGCCTTAGAGCGATTTTTCGCCGCTACCGATCTGGATTTCATTCACGAGCGCATCCGCCTCGCCCGGCAGCCGGAGATCAGCGGCTACCGGGGCGCTGCCCCGCTGGACGCGCCCGATCATGAAGTCATCTGCCATACGTTCCCAACGCCTGCCCTGCCAGCCGGCGCGACGATTGTAGCCGCCGACGGCTCACAAATCTACCCCAACGAACAGACTCCCCTGCCGTATTATCTGCTGAATACCGGCGTCTTTGTGTACCATCATGGCGCTGACCGCCGACCGGAACAGATCACGATGCCGCGCCTGGTGTTCCATCCCGAACACGTGCGGGATGTGGGCGGGCGGGTGGTTTCGCACCAGACGATTGACGCGCAGCGCACGGTGAGCGAAATGCGCGAACTGGCGGCGCACGCCTGGGAACTGCGCGGTGAAGCCCGCCCGCTGCTGGCGCTGTATGACAATCATCTGCTGTTCTGGGTGAACAGCGACGTGCCGAACCATCTGGAACTGACGCGGGCGTACCACGCTTCACTGGTACACCTGCACGATGCGCGCGCGGCGCTGGCCGGCTATGTGGACAACCCCAACCGCAGCCGGGTGGTGATCCGCCTGCTGCACCTGTTAAGCATCCCGGAAGCTGAACTGCTCCATGCCGATATGAGCATCAGCCCGGAACTGGAAGGTTTAAAGGACATCCATCTGTTTAACGTGGTGCTGGAACCCGGCGAACGCTCCGCGCTGATGGTGCAGAATTCCCCGCGCAACCTGCAATACAAACAGCGTGGCGTCAGCTATGAGATTGCCTTCTTCTATCTGAAAGTCTCGTCCGGCTACCGCGACTCGATTGCGCGGGTGGACATCCCGATGTGGGTGGCGCGGGACAAACAACTGGTGGACGAATTACACGCGCTGCTGGTGGCGCAGTGCCAGATGCAGGGGCGCAACCCCTATCCTTACGCACTGACCCGCGCCGATGAACTGGCTTACGTCAGCAGCAAGGATAAAGCCAAACTGGACGAAATGATCGCGCTGGAACTGCGCAGTAAGGGAATCGAACCGCACTTCTTCTCCGCGAAGGCGTGGGGCAAGGAACTGGCGCGCAGCAAACAACGTCAGCATGAGTTATGACGAGGACAACTGCATGGTCGCACAAACGGAACAGGCGTTAATGGTAGGGCGCGTGCTGCGGGCCAGCACACGGGGGTTTATCTGCGGCACGCAAAGTAACAAGATAGACCACCGGCACGACTTCGGCGCATTTGTTAACGCTTCGATTGCCAATGACGACTCGGTGCGTGTGGTGGGTTTGATTTACGCGGTCGAAATCAAGGATGATCTGCTGGTCAGCGAACTGGTGATGGCCGAAGCGGTCAACAACAATATCCTGCGTGACCAGCGCGAGAATCGAATGGTGCCGCTGGAAATCAGCGTGTTGAGCATCGGCTACACGTACCGCGATATGATCGTCCACAGCCTGCCGCCGCGCCCGCCCATGAGCCTGTCGCTGGTCGAACTGTGTTCGGCGGAGTCGGTGTATGCCTTCACCCAGCGTCTGGACTTTTTGCCGCTGGCGCTCAACGCCGCCGAAGTGCCTTCGGATGATCTCATCGGCGCGGCGATCCGGTATGCGTCGTATGCCTACCCGGAAAACCGCCGCTACGAGTTTCTGGTGCGCTGTGGCCGCGAAGTCGCCCGGCAGCTCTCGCACGATCTCAAACGGCTGGAGCATGTGCTGGCGCTGATCCGGCCCTGAAATGGTCGGCGCGGGATGGTCGTTCATCTGTCTCATCATATAGATACTTTAGCACAGATGTTCGATTTTGTAAAGGGGGCAACTGATGATTTTCGCCGCATTGACCGACTGGCTGCTGGCCGCGCCCACACCATCCCTGCGCTATTTCACGCTGCGGCACCTGCTTGGCAGGCCGGAAACGGATGCCGAAGTCCTGGCCGCCCGGCAGGCGATTATGTCCACTGGTCCTGTCCCAGTGATCCTGGCGAATCAGACCGACTCCGGCCAGTGGGCTAACGAACACAGCTACTATACACCCAAATATGTCAGCACCCATTGGAGTCTGCTGCTGCTGACCGAACTGAACGCTGATGGAAACGACCCGCGTTTCCGGCGAGGCGTGACGTTTATGCTGGACACGACCCTCGAATCCCTGCGCCGGTCGGGTGAAAATAAAACCGACCTGACGTGTTTCTGGGGCAATCTGCTGCGGTATGCGGTTCACGCCGGATATGCCGATGATCCCCGTGTGCAGGAGGTCGCCCGTTTTCTGGTGCGAAGTTTACAGCAGGAGGCCGTCTGCCGGTGCGTTTACAACTGGAACTTTGCCTGTGCCTGGGGCGCGGCCCGCACATTGTGGGCACTGGCGGCGCTGCCTGAAGCCTGCCGTTCACCAGAGACCGGCGCCGCCATCCAGCAGGGGGTAGCGTTTCTGCTGGAAGACTTCCACCTGATCGAAGCGAATTACCCCACCGACCCAACACGTGGAAAAACCCATCCGATGTGGTCCCGGCTCAATTCGCCGCTGTTCTATCAGGCGGATATTCTGTTTGTGCTGCGAACGCTGGCGGAACTGAGGCGGCTCGATCACCCCGGTGCGCAGGCCGCGCTGGACTGGCTGGCGGCGCGGCGGAAACCCGATGGACGCTGGCACGGTGGCAGCCCATATCGCCGGCGCACGTGGGCGGCGCTGGGGGATAATGAAGAAACCCATCGCTGGGTTTCGCTGCACGCCGCTATGATTCTGCGAGATGCCGGGCGGCTGTCGTAGGCGCTGATGCGGCGGGATTCCCCGGATAGTTTATTTCGCCAGCCCGGCGACCAGCAAGTCCAGCGCCAGCGCCGGTTCGATGCGTCCGGTTTTCATACGGAGATCGGTATCCGCCAGGGTGCGGTACACTCCTTCCAACTGCTCGACGGTGAAGCCGCGCCCCAGCCGCGCCAGCTTGTCGGCCTCAAACGGCTTGATGCCCAGCGCCGCTGCCATATCGCGCGGCGACCCGCCGCCCGCCAGATACTCGCGCGAGAGCAGCAGCAGCCGGAACTGCCGTAAGATCATGCCGTACAGCCGGAACGGGTCTTCGTCCTGTTCGTTCAGCAGTTGGTGCAGGGTATTCAGCGCGGTTTCGGCGCGGCCTGCCGCCATCGCGTCCACCATGTCAAACACCCGCGCCTCGACCACATACGGCGTCAGCAGCGACACGTCATCCTCGGTGATGGCGCGCCCCTCGGCGTAACTTGCCAGCTTCACCAGTTCATTGTCGGCGCGGCGCAGATCGTGCTGCGTGACCGCCGCCAGCGCCACCGCCGCCGCGGGGTGTATCTCTACACCGTAATCCTCTTTCGCCTGTTTGAGAATCCAGCCGGTCGCGTCCTTCGGCGCGGTAAAGGCTTTTTCGTAACCGTTGGGCAGTTCTTTCGCCAGCTTCACAAAACGGTTGCTGTCGGACAGCAACTGCCGTTCCACGAACACCAACCGCGCCCAGTCGGGCAGCGTCGGCAGCGCGTCGGCCAGCGTTTCCACCGCTTTTTTGCCGGTTTCGCCCGCGCCCTTCCGGGTGATATGCGCCAGCATCCCTTTAACAATGACGAGGCGTTTATCCGCCAGAAACGGATAGGAACAGACGGCGTTCAGCACTTCCGGCGCGCTGGCGCTTTCGCCGTCAAAATCGCTGGTATTGAGTTCGTCGCCCATTTTGGCGCGCAGCGCGGTGACTTCCTGTTCCAGCGAGTACGTATCGTCCCCATGCAGCAGATAAAAGGTTTTGGCAGATTTGGTCATGGCGCCGGTGATCAGGTAGAGAACCGCTTCATTTCAACTGGAATGGGTTTCGACACGATGCACCGTCACCGGTCTGTCACCTAATGGCAGCTTAAGTTCGCTGTGGTTGATGCTCAGAATTTCCAGATCGCCGGGGTCGCCCTCCGTCGTGAAGTGTTTTTGCAGCGACAGGCCCAGCGGTTGGGAATACAGCAGCGTACCCATGACCAGCACCATCACCAGCGGCAGCCGGTTGAATGAGTCGCGCCGGGTCGCGCCGGTCAGGCCGGCCATTGCCGCCAGGCTGGTGAGCAAACCCGTTGTCACAAGATTGGTGCCGCAGTTGGGATGCACCGCCAGATTATGTTCGCCGCCGCGCATCCGGCGCAGCGCGTCGTGGGCGGCGCGTTCCAGGCGGTCGGTAGGCACGCTGCCCAGGATGACAAAACCGGCGTCATCGCTGCGCCCGGACAGGCGGTAGCCCTGCTGGTTGAGCAGGTGAATGGTGGCGTGCTCCAGGCCGTGATTGCGCCGTGTGCGCCGGATATAGGGCAGATGCAGCACCGGACGAGCGAGGACTGCCAGTTGTTGCAGCATAACAATACACCTCAGGCAAAATCGGTATGGACACGATTGGTCGTGTTCCTCCGTTGTAACACGTTTGCCCCCCGCGCGCCATGCTCAAAAACGGTTTTTGCTCTACAATAGGGGTGGTCTGGTTCGGTTGTAAAGGACAATATTACATGCTGTACAAGCTGTTGCTGTTTCTATTGCTGCTGTGCCTGCCGGTAATGGTGCTGGCGCAGGCAGAAAATACCATCACCATTGGCGACACCGTGACCGGCGCGCTGACCGCCGCCGCGCCGAGCGCGCAGTATACGCTGGACGGACACGCCGGCGATGTGGTGACGATTACGCTCACCTCCGACACATTTGACAGTTTCCTGACGCTGCTGGCGCCCGATGGCACGGCGCTCATCACCGATGATGACAGCGGCGGTGGCAAACACGCGCAGATTGCGGATTTCACCCTGCCGGCGGACGGGGCGTATACCATCGTGGCGGAGAGTTACAACCGCGTGTCCAGCGGTGAGTATATGCTGAGTGTGCGCGGCACGGCGGCCAGCCCCGCCATCACACCGGAAGCGACGGACACCCCGGCCAGCACACCCTCACCTGCCGGGACGCTGGCCTATGGTGAAACCGTCACCGGCCAACTGGCCGAAAACTCCACCGCGCCCTACACCTTTGAAGGCGCGGCAGGCGACCGGCTGACGATCACCGCTATCTCTGACGACTTTGACGCCTTTCTGACGTTGAAAGACGCTGATGGGACAACGCTGGCGACTGATGACGACCGCGCGGGCAACCTGAACGCGCGCATTGACGGTTTCGTGCTGCCCGCCGATAGCACGTATACCGCTATCGTCAGCAGTTATAACACCGCCAGCGCCGGCGCGTTCACGCTGCAACTGGAACGGATAGAGAGCGGTGTTCAGGACAGGCCAACCCCCACGCCCGAAGCCACCGTTGAAGCGACTCTCGAAGCTACCGTTGAAGTCACCCCGGCGACCGCCGAACCTGGCGGCACGCTGGCCGTTGGTGAAACGGTTACGGGTACGCTGACGGCGGAGCAGCCGTCCGCTGCCTTTACGTTCGAGGGTCTCGCGGGACAGCGGCTGACCATGACGCTGACCTCGGAGGATTTTGACGCTTATCTGGTGCTGCGGGATGCCAGCGGCGCAGCTCTCGCAAGCGATGACGACAGCGGCGGCGGCCTCAACGCGCAGATTACGGCTTTCACGCTGCCGGACGACGGCCTGTACACGCTGGTCGCGGGCAGCTACAGTAACAACGGCACCGGCGACTTTGCGCTGACGGTGGATTTCGCGGTGATGACACAGACCGCCGTCCCCACCGAAACACCGGTGGGTACGCCGGAAGCGCCCACCGAAACCCCCGCCCCGACGCTGGAAGCGACCGCCGAAGCGACCGCCGCCGGTGATACAATTACCATCGGTCAGACGATCACCGGACGGCTCACGGGGGGCGAACCCGCCGCCTATACGCTGACCGGCAGCGCGGGCGCGTTCATCACCATCAGCCTGAATTCGGATGACTTTGATGCGTATGTGCGGCTGCTGGATGCTGATGGGCAGGAACTGGCTGCCGATGATGACAGTGGTGACGGCCTCAACGCGCGGATCGCACTGTTCCAACTGCCAGCGGACGGCGCGTACCTCATTTCAGCGGAAAGCTTCAGCGGCACGGACGGCGCGTTCACCCTGAGCCTCAGCGCCATCACGCCGCGTGCCATTGAATACACGCAGACAGTTGAAGGCGCGCTGTCGGTGGAGCAGCCGACGGCGGTGTACCGCTTCCGGGGACAGGCAGGAGATGTTGTGACCATCGGCGCGCAGTCCAGCGCGTTTGACGCTTATCTGCTGCTGGCGCAGTCCAACGCCGCCGTACTGAACGAGGACGACGACAGTGGCGGGAATCTGAACCCGCTGATCGGCCCGTTTGCGCTGCCCGAAACCGGCGATTACCTGATCACGGTGCGCAGCCTCAATGACAGCATGGGCGCGTTCACGCTGGCGCTGGACAAAGTGGCGCTCTCCGAGATCGCTTACGGCGATACCGTGCGCGGCGAATTCACGGCGGATACACCGGCGCTGTATTACCGCTTTGATGGCAGCAGCGGGGATGTAATCCACATCCGGGCGAGCAGCGGCGGCACGCTGGATACCTCGCTGTCGCTGCGCGGGCCGGACGGCTACGAAGTGGCGTTTGATGATGACAGCGGCGAGAACAACGACCCCGAAATCAACCGGCTGGTGCTGACCGAGGACGGCGTGTATACCCTGCTGATTAAGCCGTTCACGCCGGGGCTGACCGGGCGCATCAACCTGACGCTGGCGCGCGAAGTGCTGGCCTCCCTGGACAGCGGCACGGGGACGGTACAGTTGAACGAGAAACAGGCGCAGGATGTGCTGACCTTCACTGGCGCGGCGGGTGAACGCGTGCGGCTGACGGCGCGGGTCGTGGAAGACGGCGGCAGCGCGCCGGTACTGGCGATCACGCAGGAAGGCCAAACGCTGGCAACCGCCGAAGTGACCGGCGTGACGGCGCTGGCGCTGGAATTCGTCGTGCCGGCGGATGGGGCGGTGAACGTGCAGATCAGCGATTACAACTTCGCCCGCGTGACGCTGGAACTGACGCTGGAACGCGTGGGAGAGTAGGCTCTATTTTTGCGGAAATGGTGCAGGGGCGGGTTTATAAACCCGCCCCTGCGTTTTCCTTTGCCCCTTTGCGCCTTTGCGTTGAGTCTTTTCTTCGGTGTCTCTGCGCCTCTGTGTTACGCTTTTACACCACCACGTTGATCTTCGGCTCTTGCCCGTTACGCGCTTCGACGAAGATCACACGCTTGGGCTGGCCGCCGTTCAGCAGTTTCTTCACGCCGTCGGTGTCCAGCGCCAGTTGTTCGGCTTCGGCGGCGGTCACACCTGCCGGGACTTCGAGCCGGTCGCGCACCTTACCGTTGACCTGCACCACCAGCGTTACCATGTCCTCGGCGGCCTTGTCGGCGTCAAACTGCGGCCAGTCCTGCGTGTGGACGCTGTACGGGTGGCCTTGACGCGCCCACAGTTCTTCCGCGATATGCGGCGTGAACGGCGCCATCAGCAGCAGCATGGTGCGGATCGCTTCACGCCACGTTTGCTCACCCACGCTGCCGTCCCGCTGCGCCGCTTTCAGTTCGTTCCGCAGCGCCATCAGCCCGGCGATGCCGGTATTGAAGCTGAAGTTTTCCAGCGCGTCCGTCACCTTCCTGATGGTCTGATGCACGCGGCGCTCGATCTGGCGTTCCGCGTCAGGACTGCCCTGTGCCGGCGGCTGCGCGGTGGTTACGATGTCCCACACGTCATTCACCCAGCGCACCACCCCCTGAATCCCCTTGCTGTCCCAGGGGCCGCCCTTTATCCAGTCGAAGCCGAACATCAGATAGGCGCGCACCGTGTCCGCACCGTGCCGTCCCACCCATTCATCGGGGTTAACGACGTTGCCCTTGCTCTTGGACATCCGCTGGATTTCCAGATGATGCCGCAGCTGCTCGACACGGCACGCGCCGTCAATGCCGGGGATGGTGATAAAGGCGTTCGGCAGCACTTCGACCGTGCGCGTCTCGCCGCTGCCCACGTCCACCGTCAGGATGTTCTCGGTGCGTTTGATGATCTCACCCATCACACCGTCGAAGGTCGGCGGGGCGTTCTTCCGGTCAATCACTTCCACATGGTCAGCGAACAGCTTGGACGCCTGCCAGGTGCCGGTCGCCAGGATGAAATGGCCGTCGCGTTCCTCGCCCAGCACCTGCCCCTGATTACGCAGTTGCAGCATCGGCTCGCCCCACAGCAGCGATTCAGGGTCGCGGCCATGCTCGCGCATGATACGCGCCGTGTCCTCAAACATGCCCAGATCACGCATGGCTTTGGCAAACCAGCGCGCGTACAGCAGGTGCATGGTGGCATGTTCCGCGCCGCCGGTGTAGGTATCCACCGGCAGCCAGTAGGCCGCTTCTTCGGGGTCGAACGGCGCGGCGCTGAAGTGCGGACTCAGGTAACGATACCAGTACCATGACGAACACATGAAGGTATCCATCGTATCGGTTTCGCGGGTGGCGGGCCGTCCCTGGCTGTCCACCGTGTTCTGGAACGGCGCGTAATACTTCAGCGGACTCTGGCCGGTCGGCAGGAATTCCACATCTTCTGGCAGTTCGACCGGCAGTTGGTCATCCGGCACGACTTCCATCGTGCCATCCTGGGTATGGATGATCGGAATCGGCGCGCCCCAGTACCGCTGGCGCGAGATCAGCCAGTCGCGCAGGCGGTAGTTGATCGCTTCCCGCCCCATGCCGCGTTCCGCCAGCCAGTCAATCACGGCGATGATGGCCGGGTTCTTACGGCCTTTATCACCGTTGGAGAACGAGCCGTTGAACGCGCCGCTGTTGATCATGTAACCCGCGCCGGGGTAGGCTTCCGGCATGGTCGCGCCGTCAAAGGTTTCACCTTCCGGCTGGATGACCGGACGCACTTCCAACCCGAACTTCCGCGCGAAAGCGAAGTCGCGTTCGTCGTGCGCGGGCACGGCCATGATCGCGCCGCTGCCGTAGTTAATCATTACATAGTCGGCAATCCAGATCGGGATACGTTCGTCGTTGACCGGATTGATGGCATACGCGCCGGTGAACACGCCGGTTTTCTCGCGGCCTTCCGCCGTGCGCTCGATTTCGGTATAACGCGCGGCCTGCTCGACATAGGCCTGCACCGCCTCGCGCTGCGAGTCCGTCGTGATCTGTCCAACCAGCGGGTGCTCCGGCGACAGCACCATAAAGGTCGCGCCCCACAGTGTATCCGGGCGCGTGGTATAGATTTCAATCGGGTCGCCTGCCCTCACCCCCTGCTCCTCAGGGCGAGGGGTGGCAACGTGGAAGATGACCCGCGCGCCTTCGCTCTTGCCGATCCAGTTGGTCTGCATGATTTTGACCGGCTCCGGCCAGTCAATATGGCTGAAATCCAGCATTTCGTCAGCATAGGCCGTATAACGGAAGAACCACTGTGTCATCAGCTTCTGGATGACGGGCTGGCCGGTGCGTTCGTCCTTGCCGTCAATCACCTGCTCGTTCGCCAGCACGGTTTGCAGCGTGGGCGACCAGTTCACCAGCGCCTCACCGCGATAGGCCAGGTCGTTCAGGAAGAACTGTTTGAAGAACCACTCCGTCCACCTGTAGTAGTCGGGGTCGCAGCTAACGGCCTCGCGCTCCCAGTCGAACATGGCGCCCATACTGCGCAGCTGGCGGCGCATATTTTCGATATTGGCATACGTCCACTTCTTCGGGTGGATGTTGCGCTGGATGGCGGCGTTTTCGGCGGGCAGGCCAAACGCATCGAAGCCCATCGGGAACAGCACGTTAAACCCACGCATCCGTTTGTAACGGGCGCGCGCGTCGCTGGGTGTCATGGCGAACCAGTGGCCGATATGCAGATCGCCGCTGGGATACGGCAGCATGGTCAGCGCGTAATGTTTCGGTTTGCTCCAGTCCACTCTGGAGCGATACAGGCCGTCGGCCTGCCAGCGATCCTGCCACTTACGTTCAATATCCTGCGGGTTGTACTTGTCGGTCATGATTGTACGTCTTCTCTTTAGCTGTTGGCGGTTGGCGATTAGCTGCTGGCGACTGGCTGTTGACAAACGCCAACAGCATCATGATCGCATGACAGTTGAAAGATGTTGAATTGTACCAGATTTGGAAGACGTAACGGAGGGGGGGCGCGGCTGACTACCGCTATACAAGAGAAGAGCGGGTCACCTCACCAACCCAGGCCATTGTGATGATGCACATCGCAGCACATCCTTTCCGTTCGATGGAGGCAGTATAACATAAGTTATGAATGGGAATCAACCGGCGGTTTTGGCTGATGGGTTACGTTCCGGCTTCGCCGCCCCGCGGGCCGTAGAAGATCACCCACGTCACGAAGTCGTCGGTAAAGCGGGTGAAGCGGTGTTCCACCCCCGCCGGCACAAAGAACACATCACCCGGCGCGAAGGTGTACGGCTGGCCGTCCGATGTAAATTCACCGCTGCCGGACACGATGACGTACAGTTCGTCCTGCTCGTGCGGCGTCTGGAAATCGGTGCCTTTGGGCGCGAAGATTTCCAGCGTCATCGTGCCATGCGCCATCACCTGCACATCCCATACGCCCAGCGGCCATTTATCCGTTTTCGGCAGGGGAAGTTGAGCAAGCGCGTCCGCGACTGTAGCTTTCATGGGCAGACTTTCGGATTCATCGAGATACGCAGGGGCGAATTTAGAAACCCGCCCATGTACATCAATTTAAGACTGTATGACCCCCTCCCAACCTCCCCCGCCAGCGGGGGAGGGGTTATCGGAGCAAGCGGTTCCTCCTCCCTGTTGACGGGGAGGGGGATAGGGGGTGGGGTCAAAATGCTTAACTTGATACCTATGGGCGAGTTTAGAAACCCGCCTACAAAATGCCGGTTAGAAACAGATCGGACAGCATAATTAATTCAGCGACAGCAGATTATCCAGCGCGTAGCCCTGGCGCTGGCGTTTGAGCGCCGCTTCGCGGGCTGCCGGATGCACCATGCCGGCAATCGCCGCCTGCGAGCTGTGTATGGCCGGGGACAGGTCGCTGTCCGCGTCCACTTCGTAATAGGCGCAGCAGGCAATCAGGTGATTCACTTCCTGCGACAGATCGCCCACCGTCATCAGATCAATCGTGGTCTGGTGCTTCCACCAGGGCCAGCGCGGCGTGGGGTCATCCAGCACATCGGCGTCGAGCAGTTGGGCGATAGCGCGCTGTTTGACAAAAATCACGCGGTGCAGGCGGTGAGCGTCGAGTGGATGCTGATCGGTCAGGCGGGGCGGTTTACCGTACTGCGCCTGAAAGCGCGTGGTGAGGTCGGTGAGTTCGGCGACGAGCGTGGCGATGGCGATAGCCGTACTGGTATTCACATAGACTCCTTGGTCCAGGCTGTCGGCCTGCGGCACTGGCATTGGGCTGCCAGGCGCGAACTGCCATC
>JARKOK010000345.1 GCA_029975765.1 Aggregatilineales bacterium | reverse complement strand
CATGCCCGGCCTGCTGCCCTGGGCGCTGCTGCTGCTGGCGCTGGCCTTCGCGGCGGCCATCGTGTTCAGCCTGCCAATGGAGATGCGCGGCAGCGTGCTGTTTGACTGACCGCCCGTGACAATCGTCACCGAAAACCCCTGCCAACCGTACCCGCCGCGAGCGATAACGGCGCGTTTTACGTAAACAGGAGATAGAGACACGATAAACCACACAGGGGGAACGATGCTCCGTAAACTTATCGCCGGCATGATCGGCGGGCTGGTGCTGCTGGTGGGCGGCCTGTGGCTGGGCTTGCAGGTGCAGGCGCGCAGTTTTGAAACAGTTGAGGGCGGGCGCGACCTGGGCACCCGACCGCTGCCGACCGGTCTGCCCGCGCCGGTGGCCCGCTTCGCGCGGGCGATCTTCGGCGGCGATGAGCTGCCGGTGGTGGAATCGGCGCTGCTGGTCGGGCGGGCGCAGCTCCGGTTTAACGGGCTGGGGCTGAACACACGCTTTAAATTCAGCCATCTCGCGCCGAATCACTATTACCACTACATTCAGGCAGCGTGGTTTGGCCTGCCAGTGGCGACGATCAACGAACGTTACCTGGACGGCCAGGGGATAATGGACATCCCCGGCCTGCATGTCGAAAATGACCTCAACATCAGCCACGCGGCCAACCAGGGCTTCTGGTCAGAGGCGCTGGCGTGGTCGCCATCGTTTGTATTCAGCGACGCGCGCGTGCGCTGGGAAGCGATTGACGATACCAGCGCCCGCATGATCGTGCCGGACGCGGACACCGACGAACACTTCCTGGTGCGGTTTGATACGCAGACCGGGCTGATGACGGAAGTCAGCACCGAACGGTATCAGGACCCTACACCCGCGCCGCGCCGGCGCTGGACGAACCACGTCCTGGAATGGGGCACGTTCAACGGCGTGCGCGTGCCGGTGCGCGCCGAAACGCAGTGGGACGATGACCCGCCCTGGGCGCTGTGGCACATCGAGCAGGTGGTGTACAACCTGCCGGTGACGAACCGCCTGCACCAGTTCGGCGGCGAATACCCGGAAGGGTAAGCGGAACGCAAAGCCGCGAAGGGAAAGAGACAAGCGGAACACAAAGGGGCGGATGCAAGAGGCAGGCCGCCCTTTTTGCTGCGGCGAAAAGGGGTGTGCGATTGCAGAACAGGTTGCAGCAAAAGCAGGACTGAGAAGCCCTCACCCCAAACCCCTCTCTCTGAGGCTTCACTGCACGACACTTTTGATATTGACGCTGTCCACGCTGCGCAGGGAGGGGACTTTCAGACCTATAGTGCTCCTTCCTGCATCCCTTCTCCATGCAATGGGTCGGGGGTGGGGATCAACAAAAGCTTCAACCTGTCGGAGAGTAAACGAATTCAGGGGAGAGGGAGGAAGGGCGAATAACATTTTCATATGGCGGCGGACACGATGGGCAACTGGACTCTGGCAACTGGCAACTGGAAACTGTAGACTGAAGACGGCTGACTGACGACTAACGACCGAGGATAAACCATTTGGCGACGGACACGCTGCCCACCGAAGGCACGCAGGCAGAAACCAACGCGGGGGTCGCGCGGGCAACCGGCGTGGTGGCGCTGGGCAATATCACCAGCCGCGTGCTGGGACTGGCGCGGGAGATCGCGCTCACGAATCTGTTCGGCGCGTCACGGGCGGTGGATGCCTTCAACGTGGCGATCATCGTCCCCAAGGCGCTGTACGATCTGCTGATCGGCGGGCACGTCAACAGCGCGCTGGTGCCGGTCTTGAGCGAAGTGGCCGCGCGGGAAGGCCGCGAGGCGCTGTGGAAGCTGGTATCGGTGCTGTGCAGCCTGGTGATGGTGGCGCTGGCGCTGGTGGTGCTGGCGCTTGAACTGTTCGCGCCGCAGGTGATTCAACTGGTGGGCGGCGGCTTCGACGGGCCGACGCTGACGCTGGCGACCGAACTGCTGCGGCTGTCCGCGCCGGCGCTGGTGTTTCTGGGGCTGTTCGCCGTCCTCAGCGGCACGCTGTACGCGCTGCGGGAATTTTCGTGGCCGGCGTTCGCGGTGGCGGTGTTCAACGGCAGCATCGTGCTGGTGATGGTGCTGGGCGCGCCGCCGCTGCGTATCACGCCGGTGATTACCCCGCCGCTGCACATTGAGTGGGTGATCGCCCGGCCAACGGACGGCATCATCGCGGCGACGGTGGGCTGGGTGATCGGGTCGCTGGCGCAGGTGGCGCTGCAACTGCCGGGGCTGCGCGGGGCGCGGGTGACGTTCACGCTCAACTGGCGGCATCCGGGGGTGCGGCAGATCGCGCTGCTGTACGCGCCGGTGATGTTCTCGCTGATTCTCGATACGCTGGTGATTCGCACGTTCAGTTACAACCTTGCCAGCCAGACGGGCGAGGGCAGCATCGGTTATATGACGTGGGCGACGACACTGATTCAGTTCCCGCAGGGTCTGGTGGCGACGGCGATCAGCATCGCCATTCTGCCCACGCTGGCGCGGCAGGCCGCGCTGGTGAACCTGGAAGGCGAACGGGCGTTTAAGGATACACTGGGGTTGGGGCTGCGGCTGGCGATCACCCTGATTCTGCCGGCGGCGGTGGGGCTGTTCGCGCTGGCGACGCCGATTGTGGCGCTGCTGTTCCAGCACGGGGCGTTCACGGCGCACGATACGGCCATCACGGCGCTGGCGCTGCGGCTGTATCTGGTGGGACTGCCGTTCGCGGCGGTGGATCTGCTGCTGGTGTACGCCTTCTACGCACGGCAGGATACGCTGACGCCGGCGCTGGTGGGGCTGGTAAGCCTGGTGCTGTACATGGCGGCGGCGGTGCTGCTGTTCCCGCGCTGGGGGCTGTTCAGCCTGATGATCGCTGACAGCGCGAAACATATCGTTCACGCGGCGGTATCGGCGGGACTGCTGGCGCGGCGGCTGGGCGGGCTGGGCGAACAGCGGTTGTGGGCGGCCATTGGTAAAACCGGGCTGGCGGCGGGTCTGATGGGTGTGGTGGCCGTCATGATGCTGGCGCCGCTGGAACAACTCGTCGGCACTGACGGCCTGGTGCAGGAAATCGTGCTGGTGAGCGCGGCGGGCGGCGCGAGCGTGGTCGTGTTCCTGGGGCTGGCGGCGCTGCTGCGGATCGAGGAACTGCGGTGGCTGGCCGGCCTCGTGCGGCGGCGGCTGGGGCGCTGAGTACCGCCACAGGCATTGCGCGGGGTGTTTTTCGTAGGATGGGTCTGCGACCCGCCCCTGCTTGGTTTATCCATTAGGCTGCCTTCGGCAACCGATCACTGGCAACTGCTTTTGCTGAGAGGATGTTTAGCATTTCTACCGCAGCACCGGGGTACATGCTACTATGAAACTGCCAAATCGTAAGCTGTGTACCTGGGTGTGGAATGGTATTGTTTGCACACGGCGTTCTGTTGATGATCCTCGCTCTGCTGCTGGCCGCCTGCCAGGCGACGCAGGTTATGCCCACCGCCAATGCGGCGCTGGTCAGCCCATCGCCGGAGATCACCAGCGAGCCAACGCCGGCGGAATGGATTGAGCAGGAAATCAATGGCGTGCTGCTGGGTGTGGAAAAACCATCGGGCTGGCAGGCGCAGAAGACCGACGACGGCATCCTGCTGGCGGAACATTCCGGCTCGATGGCAACCGGCGGCGAACCGCCGCGCGGCGTGCAGATTCACATCTTCGTCCATTCGCTGGCCGGCTTTCAACTGAACAATGTGTCTAACGTCGCCTGGAGCGTGCTGAAACAGATTATTCAGAAACATGAGTATATCGGCAGCGCCCAGGCCAACGAACCCTATGGCTTTGAGTGGAGCCGCCACGATGCCGCGTTTTACCTGTCGAACAACGGCGATGGCAATATGACGATGCTCATCGGCGTGGCGATGCCCAACGCGGAGCAGATGGTAGTCTGCAATGTGACGTCGCCGGCCAGCGAGTCCTCGCGCATCCGGGATATTCTGCCGCACGTCCTGCGAACGCTGAGCGTGAACGGCGTGCAAATGGATGTGACCGCCCTGGCGAAGCTGCCCGACCCGCTGGAATTTCCGCCGTATACCGCTCGTCCCAAACCCTGACCGTGCCTCATTTACGGGCGAAACGCCTGCCCGCCTTTTCGCAAATTCCTGCTCAATTTTGCTGACGCGCTGTGTTAAAATAGGGGACACTGAAGCGTTTTTATTCGTATCGAGGTTGGCATGTCGGCGACATTTGACCAGCTTAAAACGCGACTGGAGCAGCAGGGCAGCCTGAGCGAAGATGAAATCACGGCGGCCATCAGCGCGACTGGCCCGCTGACCGCCGAAGAACGCGCCCAACTGGACGCGGAAATGCACGAACGGCGGCGGGTGAAAGAACGTAAGATCACGATGGACGAGTACCTGTCGGCGTCGAAAGTGCTGGACAGCGCCGCCGAAGGTTCGGATGAATACACTGCGGCGCTGAAGATTGTTGAAGCGTATGAGAGTGGAGGCTGATGCAACCGTCTGACGTCTATTATTCCCGCCGCCCGCCGGCGGTGAACCCCTGGCTGGTGCGCCTGCCGGTGCTGTTTGTCAGCGGCGTGGTGCTGGTTGTCGCCGCGCTGGTGGCGCTGGTGATGGCCTTCCAGTTCGCCTTCAGCGACAAAATCGTGCCGGGGGTTACGTCGCTGGGGGTGAACCTGAGCGGCCTCACCCGTGAGCAGGCCGCCGCCGCGCTGGAACAACGCTTCCGGTACGATGACGAAGCGGTGTTCACCTTCCGATATGGTGATCGCTTCTGGCAGATGAACGCCGCCGAGCTGGGCGTGACGTTCGACGTGGACGCGACGGTTGACGATGCGTTCGCCGTCGGTCACAGCGCGAATATGGCCGCCGATCTGGTGGCGCAGGGCAGCACGTGGCTGAACGGGCGCAGTATCGCGCCGGTGGTGCGCTACGACCAGCAGGAAACGATTAACCGGCTGCTGGTGATCGGCAGCGACATCAACAAACCGCCGCAGGATGCGACGCTGGTGATTAACGGCGCAATGGTCACAACCACGCCGGGCAGCAGCGGCACCACGCTGGACATCCAGTCTACGCTGGAGCAGTTAGAGGCCGCCGTGCTGCAACTGACCACCGGCGCGGAAATTCCGCTGCTGGTGAAGGAAACGCCGCCGCTGATCTGGGACGCGGATGAAGCGGCGGCACGGGCGCGCGCGGCGCTGAGCGGGCCGGTAACGCTGGTGGCGGACAATCCCCTGGGCGGCACGTTCGGCCCCTGGACGGCCACCGTTGAGCAGATTGCAGCGCTGCTGGAAGCGAAACTCGTCCCCAACGGCGACGGCACCAGCCGTTTTGACGTGGCTATCAATGTGGAAGCGTTCCGCAGCTATCTGACCGGCCTCGCGCCGGGGCTGATCGCCGCGCCGAAAAACGCGCGCTTTCACTTCAATGACGATACCCGCCAGCTTGAGGTCATCGAAGCCGCCATCAACGGGCGGGCGCTGGATGTGGACGAAACGCTGAACCGGATGCAGGCGGCCATCTTCGATCCGGCGCACCGCATCGTACCGATGGCGTTTAGCTACACCCTGCCGAAATATCATGACAGTGTAACCGCCGCCGAACTGGGCATCACCCAACTGGTGGGTGAAGCGACCACCTATTACGCGGGTTCGACCCAACCGCGCAAGGATAACATCTTCGAGGCCATGTCCCGCTTCGACGGCGTGATGATCGCACCCGGCGAGGTGTTTTCGTTTAACGACGCGCTGGGTGACATCAGCCCGGAAACCGGCTTCGTGCAGGGCAAAATCATCCTGGGTGGGCGCACGGTGGACGGCGTAGGCGGTGGGGTGTGCCAGGTCAGCACGACGCTGTACCGGGCGGCGCTGGCCGGCGGTTTCCCCATCGCGGCGCGGTCGTCACACGGCTACCGGGTGGGCTTCTACGAACAGAACAACTTCCCGCCGGGGCTGGACGCGGCCATTTACCAGCCAACCCAGGATTTAAAGTTCATCAACGACACGGACTACCATATCCTGATCGAAACGTCCGTCTTTCCTGGCAGCGACGCGGTGCAGTTCCGGCTGTACAGCACCAATCCGGGGCGGCAGGTGGTGATGGAAGGGCCGGTGATTCGGAATGTCACGCCGCCGCCTGCCACCATCTACGAGGCGAACGCCGAAATCCCGCCGGGGCAGTCGCTCCAGGTGGACTGGGCCAAAGAAGGCGCGGACGTGACATGGGTGCGGATCATCCTCGATGCCAGCGGGCAGGAAATTCGCCGGGATACGATCTACACGCATTACCGGCCCTGGGCGGCGGTGGTGCAGGTCGCATCCGGTGATCCGCGACTGACAGCCAGCGGCTGAAACCTGCCCCCACCTACCTCCCTGTAGAGGCGCGCGGCGGTGCGCCCCTACAGGTCTCCGACAGTTTTAAGCTTTTGTTGATCCCCACCCCCCGACCCCCTCCCCATTGCATGGGGTGCAGGAAGGAGCATTATAGGTCTGGAAGTCCCCTCCCTGCGCAGCGAGGAGGGGATTTAGGGGCGGGGACAGCGTAAATATCAAAAGTGTCGTGCAGTGAACCATCCAACGGAGTGGGGGTGAGGTTGCTCTTCAGGCAGTCAGATCCGAATTTCCAAAGGGCTTCTAATCCCCCTGGCTTCAAGTAATACCACCTGCAACTAACCGAACCATCTGTGCGTATAATGGGTACGATAACCTGACGTTTCGTGGGGAGGGCTTACCATGAACAGTAACCTGACGCGCCTGATCGCGACGGCAATCATCTGGACGGCATTAACCGCCATTGTTATGACCGGAATGCTGACGAACACGGATATGAACTTCATCATCCTGGCAATCATTTTCGGCGCGGGTGTCGTTGGTACGATTTCGGTATGGGAGAGTGCGAAAAATGACGCCGCGCAGGAAGCTGAAAAAACCAAACGCCGGGGGCGCGTTGACCGCCTGCTGGACGGCCTGAGCGACGCGGAACTGGATGATCTGCGCGCGCGGTTGGGCGCGAGTGATGGGGAAGTGCTGGGACTGGATGATCTGCTGGCGGAACGCGACCGCCGGACGCGCGGGCGTTAAACGATGTTCCGGCGGCTGCGGGTGGGATTTTATCGGCTGGGCTGGCTGGTGGGGCGATTGCTACGAACAGTCTTTACAGGAGATTTTATGCGCGGACGCGAACGGTTATTTTCAACTTTAGGCATCTGGGTTGCAGCCGCCGTCATCATGAACACGCTGATTGACCGCCTGACGCGGGTCACAGCGGACTTCAGCGGCCTGTGGGAAAATGGGCCGCGAGTGGTGTTCGGGCCGGAGTTTTCCGACCAGGTATGGAGTCAGTGGCAGGAGGCAATTACACGCGCCGATGCAGTCCGTAATCAGGTGGCAACACAGGTGACCAACGCCATGAGCGCGCAGCTTGACGCGCAGATGGGGCCGCTGGTACTGCTGCTGCTGGCGGTACTGTTTGCGGCGGTGGTGGCTACCGCAGTGGTGTGGCGCAACGCGCATTTAGATGCCGCGCAACCGGCTGCACGCGGCGTCAGAGCCAGCGGCAAGACCAAACGAGGGGAAGCCGGCAACCGGGTTGAGCTGGTCATCAATACGCTGGACGATACCGAACTGGCGGAACTGCGCTCCCGGCTGGAAGTGGCGGAAGATGAACCGACTTCGTTTGAGGAACTGCTGCTGCGCCGCGAGGAAAATCAGCGGCGGCGGTAATCAGGGGAAACATCGAGGCGGGCACACCGGCCCGCCCCGATAGTCTGGTTA
>JARKOK010000339.1 GCA_029975765.1 Aggregatilineales bacterium | reverse complement strand
GAAGACCTGTCGGTGATCGGTTTTGACGACATCATCTTTGCGCCCTACACCCGCCCGCCGCTGACGACGATCCGTGTTCCGGCATATGATCTGGGACACAGCGCCGGGGAACTGCTGTTAAAAATTATCCGGGGTGAGGGACTGCCAGGTACGCGCATTTTGTTACCTACCGAGCTGATTGTGCGTGGCTCGACGGTAAGGCGGCAGTCGTCCTGACTGCCGAGCGATAGATACATTTTAAGGATTGAGGAGGAGCAATGTTTAAACGTCTTTCCCTTTTGATCGTTGTCCTGCTGTTGGTCGTCGGCAGCACGGCGGCGCAGGATGCCGCGATTGACTGCATGGGCAGCGAAGGCGCCACCCTGTCGGTCATGGCTTCGTGGGCGGGTGAAGAAGAAGAAACTTTTCGCAATATTATCGCCCCGCTGCTGAACGGCTGCGGCATTACCCTGAACTATGAAGGCACGCGCGATATGAATACCGTGCTGCCCACCCGCGTGGAAGGCGGTGCGCCGCCGGACATCGCCGTGTTCTCCAATCCTGGCGCGCTTAAGCCGTTCGCGGAACAGCTTGTCCCGCTGACGGAACTGAACGTGAATGCTGACAACTATTCGGCCAGCTGGCAGGAACTGGGTTCGGTCAATGGCGAATGGCTGGGTCTGCCGGTAAAGACTGACATCAAGTCGCTGGTGTGGTACAGCCCGGTAGCCTTCGAAGCGGCGGGCTACGAAGTGCCGGCGACCTGGGATGAACTCGTCGCCCTGATGGATCAGATGGTGGCGGACGGCGAGGCTGCGCCCTTATCAATGGGCTTTGAGAGCGGCGGCGCCACCGGCTGGACGGCGACGGACTTCGTGCAGGACATCCTGCTGCGGACTCAGGGTGTGGACTATGTGGCCGGCCTGACCACCGGCGAAACCGCCTGGAATGATCAGGGTGTGATTGACGCCTGGACGCTGTATGCCGACTGGACGCGCAAATACGGTTCGGGCGGCGCGGACGGCGCGATTACCACCGGTTTTGGTGATGCTATCCTTCAGCCCTTCCAGGACCCGCCCAAAGCGTGGATGGTGAAGCAGTCCGGTTTTGCGGGCAGCGCCTTCATCCAGCCGAATTTCCCCGACTACATCTACGGTGAGGATTTTGCTTTCTTCGCGCTGCCGGGGCGGGGTGAAGAAGCCGCGCCGATGCAGGTGGGTGGCGACATCCTGGGCGCGTTCAATAATACGCCAGCCGTACAGGCGTTTGTGGCCTACCTCTCCAGCCCCGAAGGCGCGACGGCCTGGGCCGCCAACGGCTTCGACCTGACACCCAACAGCGCGGCTGACGCTTCCGCCTACGAAAATCCGATTTCGGCGGATAAGGCGGCGGCGCTGGCGGCGGCTACCGCTGTCAGCTATGACGTGGGCGACCTGATGCCCCCCGCCGTCGGCCAGGCCGAGTTTGACGGCATCACCGCCGTTGTCGGCGGCGCGGACGTGACCGAGACTCTGAACAACATTCAGGCGCTCGTCGAAGCTAATATGCCGGCGTCGGGCTAGACCTGGCGTGCTGCTCACTGCGGGGGCGCGTTTCGAAACCCGCCCCTGCTTCCTTCCCCCGGTTTTTTAGTGAAATAGTTTTTTATAGGACATAATCCGATGCGCACTCCTATGATTATGCGGCAGGGGCGCTGGACGCCCTGGTTTTATCTTGCCCCTGCGATCCTGATCTTAACCATTTACGTGGCTTATCCGGCGCTGCGGACGGCACTCTTCAGCTTCCAGAATGCCGACAGTACGGCGCTGGCGACCGTCAACTGCCGCGCGGGCGAACCCTGCTGGGGCGTTCTTGAAAATTACCGGCAGGCGCTGTCGTCGCAGCAGGGGCAGATTGCGCTGCGCAACACGGCTCTGTGGCTGCTCATCATCGTGCCGGGTACGGCGGTACTGGGGCTGCTGCTGGCCGTCCTGACCGACCGCGTATCCTACGAGCCGCTGGCAAAGGCTATCATCTTCATGCCGATGGCGATCTCCTTTGTGGGCGCGGCGATCATCTGGCGGTTTGTTTATAACCCCGACCCGCAGCTTGGTATTCTGAACGCGCTGGTAGTGGCGCTCGGCGGCGCGCCGCGTGCCTGGCTGGCAAGTGAGCCGCCTGTCAATACGCTGCTGCTCACGGTGGTGGGCCTGTGGATGTGGACAGGCTTCACCATGACGCTGCTGGCCGCTGCCCTCAAGAATATTCCGACCGACATCATCGAGGCGGCACAGGTGGATGGCGCGAATCCCTGGCAGTTGTTCGTGCGCATCATGCTGCCGCTGCTGGCGCCGACCATTGCCGTCGTGATGACGACGATGACTATCAACACGCTTAAGATGTTTGACATCGTGTGGGTGATGAAAGGGATTCAGACGGATGTCGTCGCCACGCGTATGGTGTCGGAATTGTACCTCAACCGTAACAACGGGCTGGCGGCGGCTTATGCTGTCATCCTGATCGTTCTCATTATCCCCGTAACGGTCTACAATATCCGGCGCTTCGGCCAGGAGGAGGCGGAAAAATGAACCGGGATCGTTTTACGAACTTCATCAACCGCCTGCCGCTGAACCTGGTTATCATCGCTTTGTGCGCTGTCTGGCTGCTGCCGACGTTCGGCCTGCTGGTTACATCGTTCCGACCGCAGCAGGCTGTCAACGAAACCGGCTGGTGGACGGCCCTCTCCCCAACCGTGCCCGGCGGGGATGAATACCAGACATTCTGCGCGTCGTGTCACGGCGCGGATTATGCCCAACTGCCCGCCGCCGATCTGAGCGACCCGGACTTTATTGCCACCTTCCGGCGTTCGGTGAATCTCTCCCGCACTTTCAATCAGGAATATGCCGGGGAAATCCACATCCCGGAAGGCCAGCGACCGGATGCCCAGCAGACGACCGACATCCTCAATCATCTGCGGGTGGCTTCTGGTTTGCAGCCGCCGCCCGAGCAGTTCACGCTGGACAACTACAAGGATGTGCTGGTCGGTTACTCCGCGCGCGGCGGCACTTACGATCAGGTCTGCGCCGAAGAAGGCCCGACCGGCACCCGTACCTGCGATTTCTGGACGGATGCGACAGCTTCCAACGCAGTTCTGCGCGGTATGATCAACAGTTTCATCGTCGCGGTTCCGTCTACCATTCTGCCGATTCTGTTCGCCGGGTTCGCGGCTTACGCGCTGTCATGGATGGACTTTAATGGCCGCCGCGCCATGTTCGCCATCCTCGTAGGTTTGCAGATTATCCCCCTGCAAATGGTGCTGGTGCCGATCTTCCGTATGTATGCCGATCTGGGTTTGAATGGTACGTTCCTGGGAATCTGGCTGTTCCATACTGGCTTTGGCCTGCCGTATGCCATTTACCTGATTCGTAACTTTGTGGGGCGTTTGCCCGGCGAGCTATTTGAGTCGGCCTATCTCGATGGCGCGAATCACTTCACGGTGTTTCGGAGAATTGTGCTGCCGCTGGCGCTTCCCGCGATTGCGGCGCTGGCGATCTTCCAGTTCCTCTGGGTGTGGAACGATCTGCTGGTAGCCCTCATCTTCCTGGGGAACAACGCCCCGGTGCTGACGTACCAGCTCAGCCAGTTGGTTGACTCGCTGGGCGGCGGCTGGCACCGGATGACGGCGGCGGCCTTTATCGCCATCGCCGTGCCGCTGATTGTGTTCTTTGCCTTCCAGCGTTTCTTTGTACGCGGTTTGCTGGCGGGTTCAGTCAAAGGATAAAAGATCGGAATGCAGTGGTACATCAACGCGGTTTACTACCAACTTTATCTGCGCGCCTTTAACGACTCTGATAACGACGGTCACGGCGACTTTACCGG
>JARKOK010000337.1 GCA_029975765.1 Aggregatilineales bacterium | reverse complement strand
CGTTTCCTTGAACAGCCGCGCGCCTTCAATCGCCAGCCCGACACGTTCCGCCACCGCGCGCAGCACCATCTGGTCGCCCTGGCTGAGCGGCTGCTCAGGATCGGCAGCAATATCAATCGTGCCGATCACCTCACCACGAATGCTGATCGGCGCGCTGATCGGCGCGGCTTCGCCGTCCGCCTCCACCGGTTCGACCGTCATCAGGTTATACCGGTAAGCCGGTGCCAGCCCGGTCTGCTGCTGGACATCCTCCCAGGCGCGGCGGGTCAACTGCCGGTTCAGCGAGTCAATCTGCTGCAACCGCTGCCGGGAAGCGGCCAACTGGCGCGCGCTCTGAATGGCGACGGCGATCTGATTCGCCAGCAGTTGGAACAGTTGCAGTTCATCTCCACGAAACGCGTCCGGTACGATGCTGTGAATGTCCAGCACGCCGATCACCTGCTTGCCCACCAGCAGCGGCAGCGCCAACTGCGCGCGGGTGGCGGTTAGCTGGCGCTCATACGTGTTGATCTGGTTCTGTACGTCGTTCAGCAGCATCGCGCGGCGCGTGCGGGCCGCCGAACCGACAACATTCGGCTGGCTGACCGGGATGCTCACCTGCTGTTCCAGAAGCTGCTGGCCGATCAGCCCCCGGCTGTAACGCAGCACCGCATTCGCCCCGACATCATCCAGCAAAAAGACCTGCGCGTGATAAAAACCATATTCGGTGCAGATCAGGTCAATCGCATGGTTGACCAGCATATCCACGTCGTCAAAAGCCGCAGTTTCCTGAGCGATCCGGGTGGCAATATCCAGATTGCGCGCCTGGCGCAGGGCGCGGTCGGCGCTGTCTACCGTCAGATCGTGCAGCCGTGCGGATACCCGCTGCAAGGCGCCGATCAGATGGTGAACCTCACCATCCGAAGCCGGGACAGCGGTTTCGGTTTGCCCGGCGGCCAACTGCGTCACCAGCGTGCTGACCGTATCCAGCGGTTCGAGCCGCCGCCGCAGCACATTCCGCGTGATCAGCAGCGTACCGGCACAGCCCAGCACGCTGGCGGCGGCAATCGCCAGCAGGCCGGTCGTTAGCTGCTGGAAGGAACTGCCCGAACGATCCACCACGATCAGCATCCAGGGCATGTCCGCCGCCCCGCCGGTTTCAATCAGCCGTGACGAAACCAGGCTGCTGCCCACTGTCACAAACTGCGCTTCGGTCAAAGGCTGCACCAGCGCGGCCAGTTCCGGTTCGCTAGTGCCGATCACGGCGGATGTACCGGCGGACATGCTGTTGAGGTAAGCGCGCGGGGCGCTGCTGTCCGCCAGATACCGCCCATCACGGTTGACGAGCAGCCAGCGTTCGGTGTCGGCGGCGGTATCCGTCAGATTCACAATGTTGACGATAGGCCGCGCCAGAATCTCCAGTTCAATGAAGCCCAGGATCGTGCTGCTGCCATCCGTCGGGCGGACGGGCGACCAGAGACGCAGCGTGGGTTCGATGATGCCGGGGGCGACGGTACGCATCGCCACCGGCGACAGCACGGACGAATCCGCCGCGAGCGCGGCCTGAAAGGCCGTATCCTGCGCTAAGGCCCCCTGCTGCGGTCGCAGGTTAGTGGATGGCGCCGTGCCGCCTCGTAACGCTGCCTCTGACCAGATTGTGCCGTCCTGTCCCACAAAACGCACCGCCGTATAGGCACCGTCGCTGGTGGTCAGCAGCGAGGTGAGTTCAGCGATCATCTCGGCCTGTCCGGGCAGCAAAGTCAGCGGCATCTGCCCGCCGAGGCCTTCGACGGCGCTGGCAAACTCACGGGTGGCGGCAGTCCGCGCGGCCCGCTGCGCTGCCGTGATCGCCCGCTGCAACTGCATGTTAATCTGGCTGGCGTGATCAGCCAGTTTGGTGGTATGCACCTGCGTGAGATGGCCGCGCAGATTGTCCTGAAAGAAATACCCGCTTATCAGGGCAAACAGCACGAACGCCAGCACGATCACCGGCGTCAGCCGCCGCATGATCTGCCGGTGTACGGAAAGGTAGGTTTCAGTCTGCCGCAGATTCATAATCGCTTACTTTTACTCGTGTTTACCATTCTTCGAAGATTGCAGTCGAATACTCACCTGCGGCACACGCAGGGCCTGTCCGACTTCACGTACCGCCGTCTGTAAAATCTCGTTGATTTCCGTCTGGGGTGTCAGCCGCGCCGCGATGGTGTTCACAATACGTTCGCGTTCGGCGGCCCGCTGGCTGTCTTCAAACAGGCGGGCATTGTCCAGACTGATCGCCAGCCGGTTCGCCAGTTCCTGCGCCAGTTGCAGCTTATTTCGGTCAAGCTGCTCGGCGGGCAGTTCCCATTCCACCGCGCCCAGCGTTTGCCCGGATAGTTGAATCGGCACGGCGACTGGCACCGTACCGTAGGCCGTCACCTCGCCGACGATGATGCGGCCTTCAGCCACCGCCTGCTGCCGCAGCCCGGACAGATCGCTGCCGGTTGCCACGCCGGCCTCGCTGGTCAGCGACCGCCGCCGCTGCGAATAGACATATTCCTGCCAGGTGGCGCGGGTGGCCTCGCGGTTGGCACGCTCGATGTCCGCCATACGCCGCATCGAATCCTGGTACAGCCGGGCATTTTCAATCGCAACGGCCAACTGGTCGGCCATCGTTTGCAGCACCGTGATTTCATCTTCGGTGAAGGCGTTACGCTGCTGGCTTTGCACATCCAGCGCGCCGATCATACGACCAGCGACATTCAGCGGAATCGCCAGTTCGGCGCGGGTGTACGGCAGAAATTCGTTGGTACGGTGTACCTGGCTGGCCGCCGTGTCGCGGGCGACGACCACCTGCCCCTGCTGCGTCACCTGACCGATCACGCTGACACTGCCGACGGCCAGACGGTGGCCGCGCTGGAGCAGTTTCTGACCGGCCTCGCCAGTGCTGGCGCGCAGCACGGCATAGATACGGTCTTCATCCAGCAAAAAAATCTGGGCGTGGTAAATGCTGGGGAAGTTGTTGGTAATCAGATTCACCACTTCGTCCAGCAGCGCCTGTAAATCACGCTGGGTGACGGCAAATCGGCTGACCTCATGCGTGGCGCGAATGTCCCGCATACGCGCGTTGATGCGCATTTCCAGGTCATTCACCAGCGTTTTGACCTGATCGCGCATATCCACAAAGGCCACATTTAGCTGGCCGATTTCATCGTGACGCCGCAGCGCGCTCACCGGGGTGTTGAACTCTCCCTGGCTCATGGCCTGCATCGCGCGGCGAAGCTGATTCATGGGCGGCACAATGACCTGGTTGAACAACAGCACCAGCAGCACCAGCAGCACTACCGACCCGACCACGAGCGCAAACGGGCGCGACCCGCTGAACGGCGTAAGTGCCTGCCCCGCCGGGTCTACTTCGATGACCAGCGCGAACCGCGCCGTCGTCGGGCGGGTGGGATCGGGAATGGGGGCATAAAAGCCGATCACGCTGGCCGCGTTCCTGCCGGTGGTATAGGTGCTGGTCTGGCTGCTACCGGTAAACGCCCGCGCGACGGCAGGTGATGTAGTGGCCGATTCGACAGCCTTCTGGCGTACTGACGACTGGCTGAACACAAACGGGTTCTGCCCGCTGGTGACCAGATAGCTGTAAGCATTATAGATATTGCCGCTCAGTCGCAGCGTATTCAGAATGGTGCTTTCGGTATCCACAATGGCGATCAGATAACCAGCAGCAGTATCATTACGGCTGATCACGGTAGTGATCTCCACCACGCCGCTGGGCTGCACCGTCGTGATCGTCTGAACGCCGGTGGTGAAGGCTTCTCTGGCCCGGATGTACGCCAGCGCCTCCGCGTTGCTGCTGCCGGGCGGCAGCATACCAATCGTGTTGGACTGGGCGATAATGGTGCCATCGGCGTCCAGCAGCCGCACCAGGGTATACAGGTCGCCGGTCAGCAGGTTGCTGCGGAACAGATTAGCCACAATGCGGCTGCGAATGCCGTTGATCTCTTCTTCCAGCGCCAGCATCATCTGCTGGTGGAAAGCCTCGTTCTCGGTGAACTCGGCAAGCTGTCTGGACGCGCGCCCTAAGGCCGAAGTGATTGCCTGCTGCTGGTAAGCGCCGGTTTCCGACACATAACGGTAGATGTTGCGGGTATTCAGTTCATTCGAGCCGCTTTGCACCACAAAGATTACCAGCGCCGCCGGCACCACGACCGCCAGCGCGAAGCCCAGCGACAGCTTAACCCAGAACGGCCACGACAGGACGTTGAGAGATCGTAACAGGGCGATCATCGCGCGGCTTCCTCTCGCTCAGGGGCGGCTGGCGGTTCGGCCAGCAGGTCGGGTTGCAGATAAATACGGGTATGCACCGCCCCCAGTACTTCATTAAATCGGTCGGCAGCCAGCTTCAACAGCGCGTCTACGTCCTTCGCGCCGATCAACTGACCGGTGATCTGCCCGGCTTTCTGTTCGCGCTGGGCCTGTGCCTGGCTTTGCTCGAACAGCCGCGTATTTTCCAGCGCCAGCGCCAGCCGTTCCGCCACCACCTGCGCCATTTCGATCTGGCGGCTGGTCAGTTCCTGCGTGACCGGCAGGCGAAAGGCCATCGCGCCCAGCGTTTGATTACGGAAGATGATGGGGACATGCACGATCTTTTCCTGATCGCGCGTTTCGATGTGCAGGGAACCCTGTTCCAGCGTGCGGCGCAGGTCATCCGGCAGATCGTGCGCGGGAACGGGCGTGATCGCGTCGTCGGCAGTGATGTCGAAACCCAGCGCCGACAGGCCGCGCCCTTCGAGGTACTGCCCCCATACGCCGCTTACGCTGCGCTGCTCACGCTCCTGGTACTCAGCCACCTGTGTTTGCAGGCGGCTGACAAGATTTTCCTGCTCGCTGACCTGGCGCTGCATGTCACCGAACTGGCGGGCATTATCCAGGCCGGCGCCAATCTGAGCCGCCAGTAATGTCAGGGTTTCCAGTTCGGTGGGCGAGAACGGCACGGCCTGCCCGTCCTGCACATCCAGCACACCCAGCAGGATCGTTCCATGCAGGATGGGCACCGCCGCCCCAAATGTCGCGGTGGGCCGCAGATAGCTGCCGGCGGGTGTACCGGCCAGCGCGAGTACCGGCTGTCTCAGCCGGGCGCTTTCGCTAATGATGTTGGTTTCGCTCAGGCCAAAACCGCCCCGGTTCACGGCATCCTGCTGTCCCAGACCGGTGCTCATGACACGGCGCAGTTGGCTCTGATCGGCGTCGTACAGGAAAATCTGCGCGAAGTCATAACCAAAACGATCATGCAGGAGGGTTAGCGCCCGCGCCAGAATAACACTTTCCGCCAGCCGCGTTTTACTCAGGTCAAGGCCGTACTCAATCACCCACTGGCGCTGCTCGCTGTCTGTCACCGACTCCTCGGCCAGGCGCCGCACCGCCGCCATAAACATGAGCACAATCACGGCGCCCAGTACCAGCATCGCCAGCAGCAGGGGCAGATCGCGCCCTACCAGCATCATCGGGGCGATGCGCTCTGGCGTAACCTGCTGGCTTTGCCCGTAGCCGCCCAGCAGCGCCGCCGCCACCATGAGGACCAGCACCAGCGTTACCCCGCCGCGTTTCAGCAGCAGGCTGGCGACCACCACCGGCAGCATCAGGCCGATTACCCGTAGCTGGCTGATGGTCGGCTGGTTCACGTCGGCGAAAATCGTCAGCGCCAGGCTGTTTACCACCAGCGAGGCCACAAACAACCGGGTCGCGTGAAGTAGATAACCCCGCTGAATCGCCCGGTGTACGATGCCCCCTGCAATCAGCGTGAGCGGCGCGAGGATAAGCAGCAGCGAACTGACGGCAGCGGTATCCTGCGCGACCAGTACCAGCGCCAGATAGGCCGCCGCGAGGCCGCACACCGCCAGATTCAGCAGCAGCAAAACACTGGCGCGGTGGCGATCCAGTGGGCTGGTATAGAAATACTGAACGCGGAACAACCGCTGAAGCCGACGCATCATGATGCTTCTCCCTGCGGAGCCAGGCTAAGGCGGATTGCGCCGCGTGTCGCCCCTAACGTTTGACTGAGTTCGGCCAGCGTAATCCGCAGCAAATCGTCCACATTGGTCACGGTCTGATAGCGGGCGACAATCTCGTTGATGCGCTGTTCCTGGGCGGTGGCTTCCTGCGCCTCTTCATACAGGCGGGCTTTATCCAGGCTGAGCGCCAGCCGCTGCGCGACCGCCCGCACCATTTCGACCGTTTCAGCCTGAGTTACAGCGTGTTCCGCTTCGACCTCAATCGCGCCGATCACTTCGCTGCCCAGCATCACCGGCAGCGCCAGCAGCGAACGGCCATCCTCATGGACGACCGACACGGGCTGGCGGCTGCTGGTCGCCCGCGCCAGCGTGTCCGTCCACGATGCTTCGCTGGTGATGCGGCCATCTTCCAGTGTCACGCCGCTGACCGTCTGCCGGCTGCGGAAATACTCTTCCCAGCCAGCGCGGGTTAACTGCTGGTTCAGCCGCTGGATTTCGCGCAGGTTGGTTTCCGACTCCAGATACAGCCGCTTGGTTTCGGCGGCGCTGCGAGCCTGCAAATCAAACAGCCGGGCATTACGGATCGAAGTACCCAGCAGGTTTGCCATGACCTGAAGCGCCTGCACGCGGTCAGCATCAAAGGCGTCCGCGTACCGGCTTTGCACGTCCAGCGCGCCGATAATACGCTCGCCATCGAGGATCGGCACCGCCAGTTCGGCGCGGGTATCCGGCAGCAGTTCGTTGCGGTAGTACACCACATCGGTATCCCGCGCCAGAATCGGGCGGCCTAACAATGTCACCTGCCCGATCACGCTCTGCGAGCCAATGCTCAACTGGTGCCGCCGCGCCAAAAGCTGCTGTCCAACCTCGCCGGTGCTGGCCGCCAGCAGCGCCGTGTCCCCACCCTCATCTACCAGGAACACCTGCACATGGTAAAAGGCCAGCCGGTCGCGGATGAGTTCAACCGACCGCTTCAGCAGTTCATCCAGATCAAGCAGCGCCGCCAGACTCCGCCCGATTTCCGCTACCGCTTGCAGCAGGCCGGCATTGCGCCGCGCGGTGGTGGCAACTCGCTCGGTCTGGTCAATAAAATAGCGTGTGGCGGCGCTGATGATGAGCAGCGTGACGATACGGATAACGGCATCGGTCAGCGAGGCGTCAATGCTGCCGGAGGACTGCTCCCACAACTGCGCGAGCAGAACCCCTTCCCGACCGATGATGACAGCGGCGGTCACGACAAAGGCCAGCGGGCTGCCCAGCACGGCAGCCGACATCAGGCCGATGACGCTTAATGGCAGCGCCACCAGCGGGCTGGCGAAAGCCCCCACAGTAAACAGGACAATGATGACCGCCGACGCTTCAGCGATACGATCCTGAAACGCCAGCCACAGCAGGCTGAGACTGGCAACCGCAAACACGACGGGGATAATCTCCTCCCACAGCGGCGCGTCCCAGGCCAGTTGCAGCCCGAAACCAACTACCCCCATCACCACGCCGATCAAACCCAATGCCTGTATGAAACGCTTTCGCAGCAGAAACAGCGGGTCTGCCTGTGTGGTTATTGCTGGCACGTTTAACGGTTGCGCGTTCACGGCTGCTCATCCTGCATAACTTGCGCGCTGCGGGCTGTCGGTGTCCCCAGGCGGATCGCAACCCGTGACGCTTTGACCGTCTCTTTCAAACTGCGGGCCGCCGCGTTCAGCGCCATCTCGACGCTGTTGCTGGCTTGCAGCCGCGTGGCGATTTCATTCACCAGCGCCTCACGCTGGGCAATATTCTGGCTGGTTTCGAACAGCCGGATATTTTCGGCAGCCAGTCCCAGCCGTTCGCCCACTTCCTGAATCAGATTAAGGTCTTCCGGCGCGAACTGGCCGTCGGCATCCAGTTCAAACTCCATCGCGCCGACGACCTGGCCGCGCACCCGCAGCGGTACGGCCACCACCCGCGCGCCGTCCTGCTGGTGCTGGACAGACCGGTTGGACTGCGCCGCTTCAGCTAACGCCTCCGTCCAGGGCGCGTCCAGCGTGGTGCGGAGCGCGTCGAAATCCACCGTCAGCGCCGTCGCGCTGGACTGCTGAGACAGATAATCGTCCCAGAAGCGGCGGGTTAGCTGCTGGTTCAGGCGCTCGACTTCCTCGGCGGCGCGCTGTGTCTGTTCGACTAACTGCTGGTTTTCCAGCAGCCGCTGCTCGCCCTCTTCAAACAGCCGCGCGTTGTCAATCGCAATGGCGATATGGTCGGCCAGCGATTGAAAAACCGGCGCGTCATCCTCATTAAAAACGTCCATATCCCTGCTTTGCAGGTCAAGCGCGCCGATGATCGTATCACCGATGCGCAGCGGGAAAGCCGCTTCGACCACCGTATCCGGCAGAAATTCATTCCGCCGGTGCAGGCTGTCAGCCGACCCGGCGCGGGCGATCACCATGCGCCGGCTGGCCGTCACCTGCCCGATGACGCTGACGCTGCCGACCGGCAGGCTGTGCTGGCGCTCAATCAGCAGCCGGCCCACCTCGCCGGTGCTGGCGACCAGCCGCGCGTTCTGTTTCGGTTCGTCCACCAGAAAAATCTGCGCGTGATAAATGCCGGGAAACTCGGCGCGAATCTGCTCGACGGCGTTGGTCAGCACATCTCGCAGCGGCATCCGGTGCGAAATACGCTGGGCGATCTGCGAGGTTAATTCCGCCAGCCGCAGCCGTTCAATCGAGATGGTTTTAGCGCCTTCGGTGCGGCTGATACTCGCATAGCGCAGGAACAGGTACGTAATACTGGCAACACCCAGCAGCAGAAACAGGATCGAGAACATTTCTTCCGGCCCGCCGTAGGGCAGCGTCAGGCCGCCGGTTCGGAAGTAGAGGCTGGACAGCCAGCTTCCCAGCGCGACCAGCAGGCCGATCACCACACCGCGTTCCCGCAGCATCAGGCCGGCGAGCAGGACAAAGAAGACCAGCGTCATACCGCCGCTGGGGTCGCGGTATACCGAATTCCAGCCCACCAGCAGCCCGCCGATAAACCACATCACAACGGGGCCAATTTCGGCTAACCGGAGTCGTCCCCGGCGCAGGGCCGCAAACGTCAGCGCGGCGACCACATAAAAACCGGGCAGCGCGAATGTCCACAGGATACTCCGGCCTATGGACTGAAGCGACATCCAGCTTTGCGCCTGGAGGGTATTGATAATCACGTACACCGAATAGACGACCAGGATGATGGTGCTGATGCCGTAAATGACCCGCGCCCGCTCGCGGTCAAACTGGCTGTTAAAGGAAGATGTATCAAACAGGGCATTCAGGATCGGGCGCATCGCCTTACCTCCACTACAAACGATTATCCGGCGTACCCAACCGGATGCGGGCACGCCGCGCGCCGATGGCTTTGCCGAGTTCATTCACCGCCGCGCTCATCATATGTTCCAGGTCGGTCTGGCT